>CAYRVO010000032.1:0-9342 GCA_964427565.1 uncultured Halanaerobiales bacterium
GTGGCAGGAATTTTTCTGTGATAAACGATATTCAGAAACATATATTACTCAGCCAGATTTTGTAAAACTGGCAGAAGCTTATGATATTCCTGCAGAAATAGTGGACAAAAAAGATAATGTTAGAGATGCTCTGGAAAAAATGTTAAAGACAGAAGGTCCGGCAGTATTGGATGTACTTATTCCCGAAGAAGAAAATGTATTACCGATGGTTCCTCCCGGGGCAGCAATAGATGATATGATAGGGGGTCAGAGTTAAATGCTACATGTTTTATCAGTATCAGTTCGTAATAAACCCGGTGTATTAACAAGGGTTGCCGGTTTATTTAGTAGAAGAAATTTTAATATCAAAAGTTTGAATGTAGGGCAAACACAGAATCCACATATTTCAAAAATGACAATAGTAGTACAGGGAAATGAAAAAATGTTGGAACAGGTAAAAAAACAGTTGCATAAATTAATTGATGTAATAGAGATTATAGAGCTGGATAAAAATGCAATAGTAACCAGGGATTTAGCTTTGATCCGGGTTGATTGTGATCGTGAACACAGACCGGAGATAATACAGATTGCTGATACATTCCGAGCTAAAGTTGTAGATGTTGCCAGTGACAGTATTATGCTTGAGGTAACAGGAACAGAAGATAAAATTGAAGCATTAATTGAAGTATTGAGGGATTTTGAACTCAGTGAAGTAGTGCGGACAGGGTTGATAGCTTTAAGTAGAGGTCAAAAACTAGATAATGAGAAGGTTGAAATTTGTTAAAGATAGTTTATTATAGAGAGGGGTATAATTATGGTAAATGTATTTTATGATAGAGATGCTGAATTGAGTTGTCTGGATAATAAAACGATTGCTATAATTGGTTATGGTAGTCAGGGTCATGCCCAGGCACAAAATTTAAATGATAGTGGTCTGGATGTAATTGTGGGTTTGCGGGAAGATAGTAAAAAGAGAGAAATAGCAGCAAAAGATGGATTGACTGTTTGTTCTGTAGAAGAAGCTGCTAAAAAAGCAGATGTAATACAGATTTTAATCCCCGATTTTATTCAAAGAAAGGTCTATAAAGAAAAAATAGAACCCAATCTGGAAGAGGGAAATGCCCTTGTTTTTTCACATGGGTTTAATATTCACTTTGAACAAATAATGCCTCCGAAATATGTAGATGTATTTATGGTAGCCCCTAAAAGTCCCGGCCATCTGGTGCGTAGAATGTATGTAGATGGAAGAGGTGTACCTTCTTTACTGGCAGTATATCAGGATTATACTGGTAATACCAGGGATATTGGTCTGGCTTATGCTAAAGGTATAGGTTCAACTAGGGCCGGTGTTATTGAAACTAGCTTCCGGGAAGAAACAGAAACTGATCTTTTTGGTGAACAGGCAGTCTTATGTGGAGGAGTTACATCTCTGGTTAAGGCCGGTTTTGAAACATTGGTTGAAGCTGGTTACAGTCCGGAGATAGCATATTTCGAATGTCTTAATGAATTAAAACTAATTGTTGATCTTATGTTTGAAGGTGGCCTAACAAAAATGCGAGATTCTATTAGTGATACAGCCCAGTATGGGGATATTGCAATTGGTCCTAAATTGATAGATGAAAAAGTAAAAGACAAGATGAAAGACATACTAGATGATATTCAGACAGGAAAATTTGCCCGGGAATGGATCCTGGAAAACCAGGCCAATAGACCAGTTTTTAAGGCTTTAACTAAAAATGATGAACAGCATCAGATTGAAAAAGTAGGTAAAGAACTGCGTGATATGATGCCCTGGATTAAAAATGAGGAAGATAGTAATGAGTAGGGTAAAAATATTTGATACAACTCTCAGGGATGGTGAACAGTCACCGGGAGTAAGTTTATTGCCTGAGGAGAAACTAAATATTGCCCGTTTGCTAGAAAAGCTAAATGTAGATGTTATTGAAGCGGGATTTCCTATTGCTTCTCCAGGAGATTTTGAAGCTGTACGTTTGATAGCAAATGAGATAAAAGATGTAGAAGTAACAGGTTTAGCCAGGGCAAATAAAAAAGATATTGATAGAGCCTGGGATGCATTAAAAAATGGGACTAATCCCCGGATTCATGTATTTATAGCTACTTCTCCAATTCACATGAAATATAAATTGCAGAAATCAGCGGGAGAAGTCCATAAACAGGCTGTTGAAGCAGTAAAATATGCTGCAAATTATACGAAAAATATCGAATTCTCAGCTGAAGATGCTTCCCGTAGTGAACCGGAATTTTTATATAGGCTTTTTGAAGAAGTTATAGATGCCGGTGCCCGGGTAATAAATATACCTGATACTGTTGGTTATGCTGTTCCCCATGAATTCGGGAATTTAATTAAGGGTATAAAAGAAAATGTAAGTAATATTGACCGGGCGGAAATAAGTGTACACTGTCATAATGACCTTGGGCTGGCAGTAGCAAATAGCCTGGAGGCTCTGGAGAATGGGGCCAGTCAGGTAGAGGTTGCAGTAAATGGAATTGGCGAAAGAGCGGGTAATACTGCCCTGGAAGAAATAATTATGGCTTTATATACACGCAAGGATTATTTCGATTTTGAAGTTGTTCAGGACACAACCTGTATTGCCAGATTAAGTAAAATGGTTACCAATCTCACGGGAATGCTGATCCAGTCTAACAAAGCTATTGTTGGAGATAATGCCTTTGCCCATGAAGCTGGAATTCATCAGGATGGAGTAATTAAAGAGAGAACAACATATGAAATCATGGATGCCCGTACTATTGGTTTAAAAGAAAACAAACTTGTTCTGGGTAAACATTCTGGCCGACATGCATTACGTGATTTTATTGCAGAGTTAAATTATGATTTAAGTGAGGAAAATTTCGAAAAGATTTTTGTTAAATTTAAAAAACTTGCCGATAAAAAGAAAAAGTTACAGCCCATTGAAATTGAAGCATTAATAAACAGTCAATTAAAGAAAAAGAATAATATTTATGAACTTAAATATTTATCGGTAAATACAGGTATTGATTTATTACCAACAGCTACTTTAAAGCTTGAGAAGGATAATAAAGTGCTGGAAAAAGCTGCCTGTAGTGGTGATGGTCCTATAGATGCTATTTTTCAGACAATAAATGAAATTACAGGATTAGATATTAAACTTCAATCCTATCGGATAAATGCTATAACTGAAGGCCGAGATGCACTGGGAGAGGTTTATGTTAAGAGCAGTATAGATGGTAAAATTTATCTTGGTAATAGTGCCCAGACAGATATTACTGAAGCCAGTGCCAGAGCTTATCTGGAGACAGTTAACAAACATATGTATTATAAAGGAGAGAGATAATAATGGGTATGACTATGGTAGAGAAAATTATTGCTGCCCATGCGGATAGACAAGAAGTAACTACCGGGGAGATTGTCGAGGCCAGGGTTGATATGGTACTCGGCAATGATGTAACTAGTCCGGTTGCTATTGATGAATTTAATAAAATTGGAATAAATGAAGTTTTTGATAAAGAAAGAATTATACTTGTGCCTGATCATTTTACACCAAATAAAGATATAGAATCAGCTGAACAGGCAAGAAAAGTCAGGGATTTTGCTCATGATAAAGAAATCAAGTATTATTTTGAAGTTGGTAAAATGGGTATTGAACATTGTTTATTACCTGAACAGGGTTTAATTATGCCCGGTGAAATTATTGTTGGTGCTGATTCTCATACCTGTACCTACGGAGCTTTAGGGGCTTTAGGTACTGGAGTGGGCAGTACGGATATGGCAGCAGCAATGGCTACAGGCAAAGCATGGTTCAGAGTACCGGAAACTATAAAAGTTGTTTATTCAGGAGATTTAAAGCCCTGGGTAGGTGGTAAGGATTTAATATTGTATACAATAGGAGATATTGGTGTGGATGGTGCTCTATATAAAGCACTTGAATTTAGTGGCCAAGTTATTGAAAATTTATCTATGGATAACAGAATGACTATGTCCAATATGGCAATTGAAGCCGGGGCAAAATGTGGACTAATTGCCGCTGATGATAAGACTGAAGATTATCTTAGGAATCGGGCAATACGGGATTATAGTGGTTATTATAGTGATTCAGATGCTGAATATGAAAAAATAATTAAATATGATACATCTAAAATAGAACCCCAGGTTGCTTTTCCTCATTTGCCGGAAAACACAAAAGCAATCAGTAAAGTGGAAGATATAAAAATCGATCAGGCGGTTATAGGTTCCTGTACAAATGGAAGAATTGAAGATTTAAGGATAGCGGCAGAAATATTTAAAGAAAACAGGGTAGATAGTAATGTGCGTTGTATAATGATTCCTGGTACTCAGGAAATTTACCGGCAGGCACTATCAGAAGGATTGTTAGAGATTTTTGTTAAAGCTGGCCTGGCGGTAAGTACACCAACCTGTGGCCCCTGCCTGGGTGGTCACATGGGTATTCTTGCTGCTGGTGAAAAGGCTGTAGCGACTACTAACAGGAATTTTGTAGGCAGAATGGGTCATCCAGAAAGTGAAGTTTACCTATCCAATCCAGCTGTGGCTGCTGCTTCAGCAGTTAAAGGTTATATTACTCATCCGGAGGAGGTATTAGCGTGAAACTAGAGGGAAAAGTATTTAAATACGGTAATAATGTGGATACAGATGTAATAATACCGGCCCGATATTTGAATAACTCTGATCCGGAATCACTGGCGGCACATTGTATGGAAGATTTAGATTCTGAATTCACCGGGAAAGTGGAAACAGGGGATATAATCGTGGCTGACAGTAATTTTGGTTCCGGAAGTTCAAGGGAACATGCTCCTGTAGCAATTAAAGCCAGTGGTATATCCTGTGTAATTGCTGTCAGTTTTGCCCGTATATTTTATAGAAATGCAATTAATATAGGTTTGCCGATTTTTACATGTCCTGAGGCTGTAAAAAATATTAAAAATGGTGATTTAGTAGAGGTAAATATGGAAAATGGTAATATAAAAAATACAAGTAAGGATCAGGTTTTTAAGGCTGAGAAATTCCCTTCTTTTATGCAGGAAATAATCAAGGCCGGAGGTCTTATTGAACACATTAAGAGGAGGGTCAACAATGCATAAAATAGCTGTTATACCTGGAGATGGAATAGGACCTGAAGTTGTAGCCCAGGGTTTAAAAATACTCAACCATTTTGATGAAAATTTTAAAATAGAAGAATTTGATATCGGTGCTGAAAGATATCTGGCCGAGGGAGAAATTATAACTAATAAAATGTTGAAGAAACTGGAGACATTTGATGCTATTTACCTGGGTGCAGTTGGTGATCCCAGGGTTCCGGCCGGAGTACTGGAAAAAGGTATATTATTAAAATTAAGGTTTTATTTTGATCAATATATTAATCTAAGACCAGTTAAATTGATGAAGGCTGAATATTCTCCACTGAAGAATAAAGGTATTGATGATATAAATTTCACTGTGGTCAGAGAAAATACAGAAGGGTTATATGCCGGTCTGGGAGGATTTTTTAAAAAGAATACAGATGATGAGATTGCTACCCAGGAAATGATTGCCAGCAGAAAAGGTGTAGAAAGAATTATTGATTATGCATTTAAAGTTGCGCAAAAAAGTGGTGATGATCTGAAAGTTACTCTCTGTGATAAAAGTAATGTTCTCACCTATGCTCATGATCTATGGCAGCGTGTATTTTCTGAAAAAAGTGAGCAGTATGCGCAGATTGCTACTGATCACTGTTATGTAGATGCTTTGACCATGAAAATGGTGAGAAAGCCGGAAGATTTTGATATTATAGTTACCTGCAATCTATTTGGTGATATTGTTACAGATCTTGGGGCTGAATTGCAGGGTGGAATGGGTTTATCGGCTTCTGCTAATCTCAATCCTGAAGGTGTTTCTATGTTTGAACCTGTTCATGGATCAGCACCTGATATAGCAGGTGAAAATAAAGCCAATCCATTAGCTGCTATACTGGCAGCGGCAATGATGTTAAGACACTTTGATTTACAGCAAGAAGCTGATATAGTAGAAGATACAGTTCAACAGGCACTAAATGAAAATAAAATGACGGTAGATATGGGTGGTAATTTGACAACATCCGAATTAGGAGATTATATATTACAATTAATTAAAAAGGAAGGTGGAAATGATGACTAGTGGGATTAGTAAAAATTTATGATACTACTTTAAGAGATGGAGCACAGGGTGAAGGAGTTTCTTTTACACTTGAGGATAAATTGAAAATAACAAGAAAGCTTGATAAATTTGGTGTTGATTATATTGAAGGAGGCTGGCCGGGTTCAAACCCCAAAGATGAAGAGTATTTTCGCAGGGTTAAGAATATGGAGCTAGAACATGCACAGATAACTGCTTTTAGTTCTACCAGGAGGCCTCATATTGATATAAAAGAGGATAGCAATATTCAGGCTCTTGTTACAAGTGGAACCCAGGCAGTAACAATATTTGCTAAAAGCTGGGATTTTCATGTAACAGATGCACTTGAAGTGAGTCTGGAAGAAAATCTGGCTATGATCTATGATACTGTCAGTTATTTAAAAGAAAAAGGAAAAAAAGTAATTTTTGATGCCGAACATTTTTTTGATGGCTATAATAATAATTCTGCATATGCTTTTAAGACTTTGAGTACAGCTGTTGAGGCCGGTGCTGATATTCTAGTTTTGTGTGATACAAATGGTGGTCAGTTGACTTCCCGAATTAGAGAGGTATGTAAAAACGTTAAAAATAATTTTAGCATTCCATTTGCTATCCATGCTCATAATGATAGTGGGATGGCAGTTGCCAATTCTCTGGCCGCCTATGAAACAGGAGCCGTACAGATTCAGGGTACTATTGGTGGTCTTGGTGAAAGATGTGGTAATGCAGATATATGTAGTATTATTCCTGCTCTTAAATTGAAATATAATCAGAGCTTAGATAATATTGAATTAGAAAAATTACGTTCCACATATTATTATGTGATGGAGGTTGCTAATTTAATACCGGAAGATAATAATCCCTATGTAGGTAAGAGTGCTTTTACCCATAAAGGTGGAATACATGTTAGTGCACTGCAAAAAAATCCACTCACATATGAACATATTGAACCTGTTTTAGTGGGTAATAAAAGGCGGGTCGTTGTTTCTGAACTTGCCGGTAAAAGTAATCTGCGTTATAAAATGGAAGAACTGGGTTTCAAACTGGATGAATTTGATAAGGATAAATTAGCTGAAATAATAACTACCATTAAAGGTCTTGAAAACCAGGGATATAATTTTGAAGCAGCTGAAGCATCTTTTAGTTTACTTATTTATCGTCGTTATAAAGATTATCAGTCATTTTTTAGAGTAAGAGATTTTAAAATAATCAGTCATAATTCCGGTGATAATACCAATTCAGAGGCTATGATTAAACTGTCGGTTGATGGACAAAATGTACATACAGCTGCAGAAGGTGATGGTCCAGTTAATGCTCTTGATTATGCTTTGAGAAAGGCTCTTGATGAATTTTATCCTTTGATTAATGATATAAAATTGATTGACTATAAAGTGCGTGTATTAAATGGTGGAGATGGAACTGCTGCAAAAGTAAGGGTTTTCATTGAAACTGCCGATAATGAAAAATCCTGGACAACAGTTGGCGTTTCTACAAATATTATCCAGGCTAGCTGGCAGGCTTTAGTAGATAGTATAGAATATGGTTTATTAATGAATAAAATAAAACCCCGTCCGTAAAATTTGCGGACGAGGATAGAATTACTTCTGGCGGGTATATGTTAAAGAACCCGCCTTTAATTCTTCTTTTTTCTTTCTTTTTTTCAATGATTTGATGAGAGATAAAGTAGAGTTTATATCAATCCTGTATGTGTATTCAGATAATTCTTTAATACTCATCCACTTCTCATCAATTATTTCCGAAGGTGCACTGGGTGGAGTATTAATAGTATTTGAATAACAAAGGGGATAAAATATATTATTTTTTTTATAACCAACAGCCACTTTATATTTATTTTTTTCTTTGACTTTTGTTATATACCAGTTATCTGTGTGATGACTGATTTTTATATCGCGAGAATTGTTATTACTTTCATTAAACAATCTTAAAATCGGTTGGTTTTGATAATACTCAGGATGTGTAATTTCCCAGTAAGCAAAAAGGTTATTGGGATCACGTGAAAATAATCTTACCAGAGTTTTATCATACCTGTATTGTAAATTATTACTATTCTTTTCATCTTCCTCCTTTACTTTTATATCACTGCTTTTTATACCGGTAACTCCCGGTTCTTCACTCACCTCGAAATCGGTTTTGTCTGTCTGCAATTTTTTGCTTTCCATTGTATTTTCTCTCCTTGTGGTTATAAAATAAATACTTAAAAATATTATAAATACCAAGAGTATAATTAATAAATTCAAAAAAATAGACATGCTTTCACCTCCTTTTTTATATGAGAGAGTTAATACAAATAGAAATATCTATTATACCTGAGCCAGTAATTTTTCAGTATCAGAATAGTTATGACTATTTTTTTGATATATTTTGAAATCAATTGCAGGAAATATATTATCTTTTTGTTCCAGCTTTTTTATATAATTGTGATCTATTTTATTATTTTCAATCTGTTTTACCAGTTCAAAAAATCTATGCAAGTGATTCTTGGTTCTTTTTTCTGCATAAGAAACCATGGTATCTGCTTTCATTATAAAAGCCCAATCACTGCTTTGAGCTAACAATAATTCCCTTACAGCTTGATTTAAAGCTCTATAAGTTATATCCTCTCTATTATTAAGTTTAGTATATTCTTTAGTTAAAGAAACCATCTTTAATTCTGCTTCATGTAAATGACGATATATCCAATCATTACTACCATTCAACCATACTTCATGATAACCTTTATAGCCCCAACTGGATTCTGCCGGTTTTGATACCTGATTCTCAGGATATTTATGCAGGTATTCTGAAGGTGTTATCATCTCTATTTCATCTTGATCATAGTAAATTTTTTCTATTAAATGTTCCAACCACTGTGGTCCCTCAAACCACCAGTGACCAAATAATTCAGCATCATAGGGAGCTACTATTACTGGTTTTCTATCCATTATTTGTGTTAAATATTTAATTTGTTGCTGGCGATTAAACATAAAATTGCCTGCATGTTCAGCGGCTTTTTCTCGTGCGATATCAGGTTTATAAACTTCTTTATTTTCTGTATCTCCTGTTATTTTATAATATTTTATACCAACTTGTTTCCGTTTATTACTCGGTAAATATGGTTTAATATAATCATAATCCAGGTCATAGCCAATATCTCTATAAAATTCACGATAATTATAGTCTCCTGGATAGCCTTCGTCTGCACTCCATACCTGTTTAGA
>CAYRVO010000033.1:0-9335 GCA_964427565.1 uncultured Halanaerobiales bacterium
ATATTTGTTGTAAACAAAAAAGAAATAACGGATAGATCAGTTATTAGAGATTTAATGGGAAATATAAAAAATAAATATAAGTCACCGGTTGTTACTGTCAATGCACGGGAAAATAAAGGTATAGAAGATTTAAGAGATATAATTGCAGGAAATATGCCCCAGGATTTTGAAGAACCATTTATCATTGGAGATCTAATAAAGGCGAGAGATATTGTTGTTTTGGTAACACCTATTGATCTTGCTGCCCCTAAAGGGAGGTTGATTTTACCTCAGGTTCAGACAATACGGGATATACTGGATCATGAGGGTATTGCTACTATCAGTAAAGAGACTGAACTTAAAGATACATTAAATAGTTTAAGTAGAAAACCCAAATTGGTAGTTACAGATTCTCAGGCATTTGAGAAAGTAAATAAAGATGTCCCCCGGGATATTTTAATGACCAGTTTTTCCATATTGTTTGCCCGGTATAAAGGCGATATGGATATATATCTCGCGGGCATAAAAAAGTTAGAACAATTGACTACAGAAGATCAGATATTAGTTGCTGAAGCATGTACACACAGGAGACAGGTTGACGATATAGGTACTGTAAAAATTCCTCGTTGGTTAAGGGAAAAAATCGGTAAGGAATTACAGTTTGATTTTGTATCTGGACGTGAGTATCCAGAAAATCTTAATGAATATGATCTAATAATACATTGTGCTGGTTGTATGTTAAATAGAAAAGAGATGATTTCCCGTTTGCAGGAGGCAGAGGAAGCGGGGATACCAATTATTAATTATGGGATGACTATAGCTCATATTCATGGAATTCTAAATAGAGCCCTAAAACCGTTTCCAGTTATTTATGATCTGTGGCAGGAGAATCGTTAACTCAAACAGCAGATTTTAACTTTCTTATCAGGATTGAGATTTGCTGGAACTTGTTAGAATAAAAAATATGTATTATAATGAAATAAGATAATAGATTAGTTTCATTATTTCATGTTTTATTAATAACATCTGACTTAACAGAGGGGGAATAGTAGTTCATGAATATTGAGTCTTTAAAATTTTTTCAGAAAATAGCCAAGGTTAAAAGTATATCCAAGGTAGCTAACAGTTCTCATATTTCTCAATCTGCTCTGAGTCAGCAGATGCAGAAACTGGAAGATGCTCTAGGTCATAAATTATTTATGAGGAGTAATCGGGGGGTAAAATTAACAGGGGCCGGCCAATATGTACTTAAATATACGAATAATATAATAAGAACTTATGATAAAATGTTAGAGAGTTTAAAAGAACAGGAAAGTAATGAAATCATAATAGAAGCAGAATTTACTATTGCTACTTATTGTTTACCCTGTGCTCTGTTGAAGATGAAGGAAGAATACCCTACTCATAATTATAATCTTATCTCGGCGAATTCTGATAAAATTAGAGATGATGTTCTTAATGATATTTGTGAGATAGGATTTGTTACAAATTGTAATCCGGATGGAATTTTAAAGTGTCAGGATATTATTAATGAAAAAGTAGTTTTGATTTCTTTACCTCATTATGATATTCAGGATAAGATAGAGTTGCAAGAAATTGTAAATCATCCTCTAATTATATTAAAGGGTGATTGTATAATAAAAGAAAACCTGAGAAAGGGTTTAGCTAAAATTGATCATAGTTTTGATGATCTTAATATACTGGCCAGACTTGAATCAATTGAGGCTATTAAAACTCTGGTGCTCAAGGGTTATGGCCTTGCTTTAGTTCCCTTTACATCAGTTAAGAAGGAATTAAGTACTAAAGAAATTAAGATTTCGCGGATTAAAGATTACAATTTAGACTACAGTATCCATTTAATTAATAAATCAGAGGATAAATTAAGTAAAACAGCAAAAGAATTTATAAGTGAAATAAAGGAATTCGATAATATTTGTTGCTAATAGAAACGGAGTATAGTTATGCAAATACCTTTTAATAAAATATATTATACAGGTCAGGAAGAAAATTATCTCCAGGATGCCTTACAGAGAAAGCATTTAAAGGGAGACGGTTATTATACAGAGCAGGTAAGTACAATACTAACTAATAAATTAGAAATAGAAAAGGTATTAATGACTACTTCCGGTACCCATGCTCTGGAGATGGCAGCAATATTAATGGGTATTGAGCCGGGTGATGAGATAATTATGCCTTCATTTACATTTCCTTCAACTGCCAATGCCGTAATGAGAAGGGGAGGAAAACCTGTTTTCGCAGAAATAAAAAGTGATACACTAAATATTGACCCCCTGGATATTGAAAAAAAAATAACTACCCGGACAAAAGCAATAATTGTTGTTCATTATGCGGGTATAGGTTGTGAAATGAATAAGATTATGGAAATTGCTGATATCCATGATTTAGTAGTTATTGAGGATGCTGCTCAGGCCGTAAATGCTAAATATAAAAACGAATATCTGGGTACCTGGGGAGATATAGGGTGTTATAGTTTTCATGAAAGTAAAAATTATGTCAGTGGTGAAGGTGGAGCTCTGGCTATAAATACTGATGAGGAAAGAATTTACAAAAGGGCAGAGATAATTCGTGAAAAGGGAACAAATAGAGCTAATTTTATACGAGGGGAGATAGATAAATATACCTGGGTAGATGAGGGATCCAGTTATATTCCCTCAGAGCTCTTAATGGCTGTCTTATATGCCCAACTTAAACAGTTAGATTTAATTACCTCAAAAAGGAAATTGATTTTTAACTATTATTATAATCATTTACATAAGTATCTTAATTCAAATTTTTTGTGCCAGATATCCACAATTCCCTGTGGGTGTCAATCAAATTATCATATATTTTACCTTGTGTTCAGGGATAATAAAATACGGGATAAAATTCTTACAGGGTTGCAGGAGAGAGGTATTTCTGCAACCTTCCATTATATTCCACTTCACCTTTCTTCCATGGGTAAGAAATTGGGATATGAGGAAGGTGATTTACCGCTAACAGAAAAAAGCAGCAGTTCTTTGTTAAGATTGCCTCTATATACTGGTATGCAAGAGAAGGAAAGGGCATATGTAATAAAAAACATAACAGAAATTTTTGAGGGGCTTTAAGATATGGGACAAAGTATTTCTATAGTAATACCAGTATATAATAGCAGTAATTCTTTACCGGAGTTATATCAAAGATTGACAAATTATTTAAATCCAAGATTTTCCTCCCATGAAATAGTAATGGTTGATGATGGCAGTAGGGATAGTAGTTATAAACAAATGCTGGCTCTTCACCGGAGGGATAAAAGGGTTAAAACAATTAGCCTGGATGGTAATTTTGGCCAGCAAAATGCCCTGCTCTGCGGTTTGCGTTATACAAGGGGAGAATATATTATTACTATGGATGATGATCTTCAGCATTATCCAGAAGAGATAGGAAAACTTATCAGTGCTGCAAAAGAGGGGTATGATGTAGTTTACGGAATAGCCAGTAAAAAGCACAACCTTTTTTATAGAAATCTAGGATCTAAATTGACAGACCGACTTTTTAACCTTATTACTCCCAAAAGCACTGATATCAGAGTTAGCAGCTTTAGATTAATAAAAAGAAGCCTCCTTGAAAAAATAATAGAACATGAAGAATCATTTGTTTATATATCTGCTATTATATTAAAATATACTGATAATATAGGCAATATTCAAGTTGAACACGGTGAAAGAAAATATGGTGTATCCAATTATACTTTTTTAAAATTACTTAAATTGTTTTTAAAAATCTTTATATATTATTCTGGTTTTCCTTTTTTGAAATACTTGCGATTACAGAAACCGCAGTATGTGATCAAGGATATACAGAAAGGGGAACCATCTTCAAAATCATGATGGAGTAGTAGAACTATAATAAAGGATTGTAAAATTCAAAGGGGTAATTTAAATATGAAATTATTGATTCTTGGGGGTGGGAAAGCCCAGGTTAATACTATTAAAAAGGCTAAGAATAAAGGACATACAGTTATAGTATCTGATTATTATAAAGATGCCCCCGGGAAAGAATTCTCTGATTATAGTGAATTGACAAGTACTTTTGATATCCAGGGGAATATTGAAGTAGCAAGAAAATATAATATTGATGGTGTTTTGACAACCGGAACTGATCAGCCTGTATATACTGTAGCCTGTGTAGCAGCTGAACTGGGCTTACCTTCACTGGTAAATATAGAAACTGCTAAAGCTGTAACGAATAAAAGAGAAATGAAAAGGTTGTATACAGAAAAAAATATTCCAACAGTTAAATATAAAATTATAGATGAAAATTTTTCTGACAGTGAATTACAGGATATAAATTTCCCGGTAGTAATAAAACCACTTGATAGTCAGGGACAGCGAGGAGTTTTTAAACTTAATTCTTTAACCGAGATCAGAGAGCATCTGCCAGAGGTATTAAGTTTTTCCCGGGAAGAGGAGATTTTACTGGAAGAGTATTATAAAAGTAATGAAATTACGATCAGTGGTTGGGTAAATAGGGGTCAGTTACATCTTTTGACTGTTACTGATAGAATAACTTATGAGAATTCACCTCATATAGGTATCTGTTCTGCACACTATTTTCCTTCCCGTTTTTTATCTGCCTATTATAAAAAAATCGAAGCATTGTCCAGAAAAATAATAAAGGGCTTTAATATCAAAAATGGTCCAATATATTTTCAAATGCTGGTTGGTAATGAAGGTATAAAGGTTAATGAGATAGCCTGCAGAGTAGGTGGTGCCTATGAGGATATTTTTATACCTCGATTAACCGGTGTTGATCTGGCAGGGATGGTTATTGATAGTTCTCTGGGGCAAACAACAGATATAAATTCTCTTTTAAACTATAATCTTGCTTATAATAATAAGTGGTTTTCTGTTCAGCTTTTTTATGCTTCACCAGGAAAGATTAAAAAAATAAGTAAATTAAACAAAATAAAAAATATGCCTGCTGTACTTGATGCAGATTTTAATTTTATTGAGGGTCAGGAAGTTGGAAAGATTGAAAATGCTACCGAACGGGCGGGGTATTTTCTTGTTGAAGGTAAAAACAAAGCTACTTTAAAGGAAAACATAAAAGATGTATATGATAATTTAAAAATATATAATAAAGCCGGAGAAAATCTTATTTTAAGGGAGATAGGTGAAGTCCTCAATTTAAGGAAGGTGTAAGTGAATGCGAAGACATATTTCTATAATAATATTGATACTGATATTTATATTACTGTTAACAGGATGTAGTAATCAACAAAAAAAGACAATTTCAATAGCAGAACAATATGGACTTGCCTATGCTCCGGTACAGATCATGAAGGAAAAAGGTTATTTGAAAAAGAATTATCCCGGTCTGAATACCAGATGGAAAAAACTGAGTAATACTGCTGCTATTCGGGAATCTATGCTGGCTGGTAATATAGATGTAGGTTTTATGGCTATCCCACCTTTTTTAATTGGTTGTGATAAGGGGATGAAGTGGAAAATTATCAGTGGTCTTTCTATCAGTCCTCTGGGGCTTAACACTTATAAAGAAAATATTAATTCTATAGATGATATTACAGAGGAAGATAGAATTGCCCTTCCTCAACCAGGCAGTATACAGCATATTCTCCTGGCTATGGCCTGCAAAAGAGAATTTGCAGACCCGACAAGGTTTGATAATATTTTAGTAACTATGGCTCATCCCGATGGTATGAATGCCCTGCTATCACGCAAAGAAATTACTGCTCATTTTACATCTCCTCCCTATCTCTTTGCAGAACTTACAACAGATAATGTAAGACAAATTTTAAGTGGAAAAGAGGCTATGGGTGGAGAGTTTACATTTATTATCGGTGCAGGAACAGAACAATTCAGGAATAATAAACCACAGGTATATCAAGCATTCGTAAAATCTTTACAGCAGTCCATAAAATTTATTAATCACAACCCACAAGAAGCGGCAGCTATTCTTGCTTCTAAATATGATTTAACAGAAGAAAGAACATTATCATATATTACCTGGCCGGGTATGCAGTATACTGGTAAGGTTAAGGGTCTGGCTAAATTTGCGAGCTTTATGCAGGAAAGTGGATATATTGACCAAAGATATGATTATATTAAGGAAGTGATTTGGGAAGAGGGGTTATATGTTGAATAACAAATATTTACAGAGGGTAATATGGTTTGTACTGTTTGCTCTGATCTGGCAAATGGTTGCTCTCAGTGGCTGGTTTTCACCACTGATATTTCCCTCTCTAAAAATAATTTTACAAACCCTATATAATTCCCTTGTAAATGGTGAATTAATAAAACAGGTTGTTTTTTCACTGACCTTAATTATACAGGGACTTCTGTTCAGTCTTATAATAGCTCTTACTATGGCTTTATTATCACAGGTTTCGGATATTTTTGCTGCTTTGCTTGATACACTTATAGCTATTGCTCATCCCCTGCCGGGGATTGCCCTGATGCCCCTTGTTTTAATTTGGTTTGGGGCTGGTAGAACGGCAATTATTGTTATTATAATTCATTCAGTACTCTGGCCCCTGGTACTAAATTTGATCACTGGTTTTAGATCTATACCTGAAATTTACAGGCTTGTAGGTAAAAATTATGGTTTAAGTATTGTTAAAATAATGTGGCATATTATGGCTCCTGCTTCTCTGCCCTATTTTCTTGCTGGATTGAAAATTGGTTGGGCTCGGGCCTGGAGAGCATTAATAAGTGCAGAAATGCTTTTCGGGGCTGCAGGAAGTTTTGGTGGTCTGGGCTGGTATATTTTCAAGAAGAGGGTATTTTTTGATATACCAGGGGTGTTTGCAGGAATAATTGTGATTATAATTATTGGTATTTTGGTTGAAGACCTGATTTTCAGTAAAATTGAAAAAGCTACAGTAAAAAAATGGGGAATGCAGATATGAGTTGTTTACTGAAACTTAAAGATCTTTCTAAATCCTTTAAAGTAAACAAAAAGAAATTATCAGTACTGAATAAGATTAATATTGATGTATGTAAAAATGAATTATTAACAGTTGTCGGTTCTTCAGGTTGTGGTAAATCAACACTGCTTGCCTTAATAGCCGGTTTTCTTAAACCTGATTCTGGAAATATATATAAGAAAGGACAACCTCTGGTTGATCCAGATCTTGATAGAATAATGATTTTTCAGAATTTTGAGCAGCTTTTTCCCTGGAAGACTGTACTGGCTAATGTGATTTTTCCCTTAAATGCAAAAAATATCGGTCATTCAAAGAAAGAAAGAGAGAGTATGGCCCGGAAATACCTAGAAAAAGTACAGTTAGAAGATTTTACTGATTATTATCCCCATCAACTATCAGGAGGAATGAAGCAAAGAGTAGCCCTGGCCCGTGCTCTGGCCGCTGAACCTGAAATATTATTGATGGATGAACCTTTCGGTAGTCTGGATAGTCAGACAAGAAACACACTGCAAAATATGCTTTTAAAGATATGGCGGGAACAGGATATAACTATTATTTTTGTTACCCATGATATTAGAGAGGCAATTATTTTAGCAGATAGACTTATAGTGCTTGCTAAAAAGACAGGTTCTATCAAACGAAAGATTGATAATGATCTACCACGTCCCCGTCAACTTAGCGGTCAAAAGTTTGAAAGATTATATCAGCAGATATATAAAATTCTTTAATATTAATTATCTTTACTTAACTTTATATATTCTAACTCTCCAGTTTTCTTCTCCGATATAGTGTACAATCCTCATACCATAAGTGGGGGCTGTAAATTCATATATTAAGTTACAATTATCACTCAGGAAGTTTTTCATATCAGTATAATAGGGATAAAGATTACCGTAAAGAATATTCCAGACAGGCCTCCTATTATAGATAAAATCCATTTCCTGAGGGTAGATAATGTACTGAATATTATTTTCTTCTATATATTGTTCAAAAGTCAGATTATTTTCATCAAGATAGGCCAGATTTCTATAATCAAATAATTTAGCATTGTCAAAATAATATTCACAGTTAAGATTGGCAAGTACGGTATCCTTACTGCTAACCACTCTGGAAATTTGATTCAGATAATTATTATAAGTGCTGTATGTATCTGTGTAAAGGTTAAAACCAGTATTTGCTGCAACAAGAATTATTATGATGAATATATAAATATATTTTCTCGAATTTTTTAAATCATTAATAATATTAATTAATAACAAATAAAAGAAAGGGAAAATAAATATTATTCCTGTTTGATTATAACGGCCGATTAATACATAGCCTGTATTGATAGCCACAATTGTCAGTAATAAAAAAATAGTGCTTTTGTTTTTCCTGGAAAATAATTTGACTATTGAATAAATTAATACAGCTATAAAAAGGAAAAATTGAAACTTTATTTCAGGTATATAATAAGTGCCACTTACTCTGTGGAACAGCTTAAGATAAAAATAATCCAGGCGGTCGAGCTTTAAAAGCAGAGAGTTGAAAACGCCTAATTTCTGACCATAGTTGGCATAATTGTGAATAAAGTGGGGATCAAATGAAAAACTGAGGGTGATAAAAATAATTGCCATAAGGCTCAGGGTGATGATAAAAGAGAAAAATTGTTTTAATTTAATTTTCTCTGTAAAAATAAATAAATATAGATATATAAAAATAATAGGTAATGTAATCAGGAAACTATTGGGATGAATACCTATTGCAACCCCAAAAATTAGGCCTGTAAAAATATCGGGATAGAGATTATCCAGGCCTTTTCTTTTATTAAAAATTCTTTTTTTAGTATCCAAAAAATTGTGGCTACTAAAGTAATAATACAATCCCGATATTAATATCATCAGTAATATTATTTCCTGGCGAGCAAAATGGGAGGCATAAATAAACTGTATATCCAGACCCAGGATTGTGACAGCAGCCAGGGCTAATTTATTATTGTCAGTAATTAACAGGGAAAGCCTGTAAAAAAAATAAAGTGTAGTTATAGCCGCTATGAGAGAAATTAATCTGAAGCTAAAAATATTATAAGTAAATATTTTCAGGAATATAATCTGGATAACATGAAAAATAATTTTTACAGCATGGGGATGGCGGGGAAAGAGGTCAAAAAAGGGTTCTGTTACTGATAGTTTACCCTGTTCACTTATATTACGAGATAATCCACTTAACCATGCTTCATCTGAATGGACAAAGGGAAAAGAGGTCAAGAAAAACAGATTTATAATAAAATATAAAATTAGCAGAATAAATAGTACCCTATTTTTTTTAAAGTAATTCATGTTTTCCCTCAGTTCTTTTACATATTATATTATTACAAATATTATTCTGTGGATTTGTCCTCTTTTTCATAAATTTTAAATAAACAAGCAAGAAAAGTACATAAAAGAAA
>CAYRVO010000034.1:0-9306 GCA_964427565.1 uncultured Halanaerobiales bacterium
TTTGTCTGGTATCCATTACGACAAAATGTCGTAATGGTAGTTTATTCATTTTTTTTAACAATTATATTTATTGAATATATTATTGGTACCCTTCTTTATATAATTCTTCCAGTGAATATGTAGCTGTAATTTCATTTTTAGCCCGTTTATATTGGTTTTTAGCTTGTCTATTTTTTAAGTAAGTATTAATAGCAGCAATAGAAGTTAAACCCTTAATGGACCAATCTTGCAATGTATCAAGTACATATTTTGGTACTTTTGCATTAGATTCAGCAAGTGCTAAAACTTTTTTAATAATTTTTATATCCGAATAATATTTTGTCATTTTCTGATAGAATTCTATTGAGAGCTCTCGATTAAAAATTTGTTGAAATTTGTTTTTGATTTTTTCAGGAATTTCTTCTTCCTCTGTTTTATAATTACTTATTATATTTAAATACTTATTATGTCGGCTGGAATCCCTCCTGGTTGGATTGCCACTTGGTGGGTTTTCCACCTTCTGGTCATCTTCCTGTTGTGTAGAGGGTTTAGGTGTTTCTCTAATAATACTTTCCCATTCTATAATTCTACCTTTTTGATTTCTGATAGGTCTTTTTTCGAGATAGCCATATTTTCTTAATTCTTTTAATCCACTTCTTACAGCTGTAATACCATCTGGACCTATTTTAGCAAGATGTTTACGATTACAGTACCAATTATCAGGTTTACTTAGTAAATAAGCTAAAATACCTTTAGCTTTAAAAGATATTCTTTGATCGTTTAATCCTGTTTTATTAATTATCACAAAATCTTTGTTATGTTCTACTCTAATAATGCTCATTAAAATAATCCTCCCCTTTATTTCACCTGGGCAGGATTTATTAATCAAAAATACTTGCAGTTACTTATAATTTTTTATATAATTAAAATACCGAATTTTGATTAAGTCACCTGCCCGAAAGGTGGCTTTTTTCTTTTTATTTATATATCATTATACAGATTTAAGGAATAAATTTCAATAAACTTAGTTTTATTAGTAATTAATCTTATTATTTGTTTTTATTGGCTTGTTTTTAATGATTAGCAGCAATTAGAGTTTTTATATATCTTAAATTTTTGAAAATAATTACTCTTAAATACTCCTATATTCTTTAAAATACTTAAAGCCCAGGAACAAGATCCCTGGGCTTTTTTCGTCTTATTGTTCTTTTGCGAATATATTTTTAAAATATTAAATTCTACTTTAATTGTAATCAAAATGAATATTTTTCTGTTTTATTTTATTGTTTCTTAAAAGTTGATTAAAATAAGTAGTTCTAGGACTTGCTTTGCAATTTAAAAGTTTAATCATTGCCATAACATCGCTATCAGATCTATGAGAATCAGTAACCTTTATATTATTATCGTCCAACAAACTTTGCAAACCCTTAGAATCAAACCCTCTCTTTTTCCACTTTATTCCGTTCATACTACATAACCAAAATTTGTTTTTTAATTGTTCAAACTCTTTGATTAGAAATTTTTTGTCAAAAGAAGCATTATGAGCAGCAATGAAATGAGCTTTTTCAAATATATTATTTAATTTATCGTAATTTAATTCAGAATCAATTAATTCTTCATCTTCAATTTTATGTACTTTTCTAGCCTCAGGATTTATTTCTACATTTGGTTTTCTTAAACCAGTATATTTATCTAATATTTCAATTTTACCTTGTTTATTAAATTTTCCTAAAATAGCTGCAACTTCAATGAATTCATCATCATTGCTTAAACCTGTAGTTTCAGTATCAACAAAAACAACTCTATTCTTATATGATGATTTTTTTACATTAGTTTGTTTTAGTGATTTTTTAGTTTTTTTTCTCTTAAAATCTTTTTGATTAGAATCCAATACTGTTGATCCATGCTTAACTTCAATGGTAACAAAATCGCTAACATCAAACTCTTTTTCTTCAGATTTGTTGTTTTCATAGTAGTTATTATCATAATAATTATGATGATTTTGGTTATCATTTTCTGCTGTAATATAAAAATAAATAAACATAAAAATTGGAATTAATAAAATTAAAACTATCAATACCATAATTAGCCTCCTTAAAACTTCACAAAACATAGATTAAGTAAACAGATTCTTAATTTTAGCCAGCAGACTTTGATTTTTTTCTTCCTGCAGCTGTCTGATCATCTTAAACTGCTGCTCAATAATCTCCTGTTGTTTATCCAATTTCTCTATAATTTCCTCTTTATCCTGCTTATTTTGCTCATTTAGGACTTTAACGAATTCATCAAGTATATCTTCTTTATTTATCAATTTATTTATTTCTTTGATCTCAACTACTTCATTGATTACTTTAGCCTGTTCTTTCAGGTCTTTTTTATTTATTATCCATTTTTGACCGTATTTGGTGTTAATTTTTTTACCTGGTAGTTTTCCGGATCTTAATTTTGTGTAAATTGATTTTTTACTTAATCCCAATATTTTAGCTGTTTCTTTAACTCCTATTTTTTCTTCCATTTTTTTGCCTCCCCATTACATAATTAACCATTGGAAGACATTTTCCTGCACTTTTTTCCACCCTTACCATATACCCCTCTACTAGCGTTTACTTCTATACTTCTACCCCTTTTCCCAACCCCTACCGGGTAAGATAGTATCTCCGCACAACATGAATACGATTATGTCCCAATAGATTACTAACTTTTCGTAATAAGGATCTTTCTATATCTGTAAGAGCATTACCATGTTTTTTCGCAATTTCTATAATTCGATCATTATCTATATCACTGCTTATTTGAGCTTTAAGATATTCTTTCAACTTCAAAAAAGCATATGCCCCCCTAAAGCCATGTGTACCTCGTGATTCGATATTAAGGGCATTACAGGCTTGCAAAACGGTATTTTGCATAGTTCTTACAGAAACGCTAAATATTTTATTGTTGCCGGTCTTACCGGTCTTATTAGCAATTGTTTTAGGGATCTTAATTGGAACTGGAATCTTTCGAGGTTTTCCTCCCTTTGAAATGTTATCAGTATTATTAATTATGATTGCATTATTCTTCAAATCAATATTATGTGCTTTCAAATTACACGCTTCGGAAATTCGTAATCCAGCTGTAGCTTGAATCTTAGCGATAGTATATTTTTCCTCTGAACTATGATTGCCAATCCACTTCAGGATCTGTTCTTTTTCCTGATTAGTATACCTTCCTCCTCGGGATCTGTCTGTACTTGGAGGAGTTTCTACAGTTGAAGTAATACTTGAATCATATTTTGACCTTTTCCCGGTATTAAGAAGACAATGATCAAATTTCTTAATGCAATATTTTTCTGTTCGGATATATTGAGGACTTCTTTCCTGGTCAATTTTTGTCTGTATATATCTATTACAGTGTTCTGATCGTAATTTTTTTATATTGTTAATGTCATTGTATTTACAGACACGATTAATTGTCTGCATTACTCGTTTCATATCTGAGTAAGAATATATATATTGATCGGCAACACCTTCCTTTTTTGCCTGATGTCGGGTAGCTGGTATCTTATTTGATTTTACATGTTTCTCGGACATTTCAGGTACAGTATTTTGCAGCACAGTTTTTTGAATTTGATATTTTATACTTCCCTTTTTGGACATTTTATCATCACCTCCTTTCAAAACAATATATATTAAAAAAGGTTATAGTACCCCCTTGTTATTTCTTTATTTTTGATTGAATCGGCGTAGAATCCACTCTTGCCGGCTTTCAGCCTGCAATCGTGGTTTCTACGTTATTATATTTTTGCAGATATGTGATATTGTCCTTGACTCTGGTTGAGCAATTAAGGCATCTGAGCGCTCATCCTCAAACGAATCCCTGGTATTTTCCTGCGAGTAGCAGATGGCAGACCAAGGTCTGTCATTGATCACAAATTACTTAATACTTGAAAGCTTATCAATCACCATTTGTTTTTGTTCTGAAGTCATATCAAAATTAATTTGCTCTTCGTTATTAAACCATAATTGAATGTTATATACGTTGTCTCTAATTTTTGTTATATTTACGTTAGTCAATTTAGCGTTGATGTAAGCTTTCTCAAAATTAATCTGCATATTATTTCCCCCTTTTTCTGTGATTGTCAATGTTTAATTATCTTTGTCATGCCGGGTATCTTAGCTATTCTTTTCTACAAATTAATCATATCATACTTTGAAAGTAGTTCAAGGAAAAATTTGGATTTTTTATTTATATAGATTTTGAACTTTAGTAATTATAGTCGTCATACCTTTATAAAAAAACACACCCAGGTATCAATAAGTTAGCTTGGCTATGCTATCTTATTAATCCTGGGAAAAATTCTTAACTATATTTTATCCATTACGACAATTTGTCGTAATGGTAGTTTATTCATTTTTTTCAACAATTATATTTATTGAATATATTATTGGTACCCTTCTTTATATAATTCTTCCAGTGAATATGTAGCTGTAATTTCATTTTTAGCCCGTTTATATTGGTTTTTAGCTTGTCTATTTTTTAAGTAAGTATTAATAGCAGCAATAGAAGTTAAACCCTTAATGGACCAATCTTGCAATGTATCAAGTACATATTTTGGTACTTTTGCATTAGATTCAGCAAGTGCTAAAACTTTTTTAATAATTTTTATATCCGAATAATATTTTGTCATTTTCTGATAGAATTCTATTGAGAGCTCTCGATTAAAAATTTGTTGAAATTTGTTTTTGATTTTTTCAGGAATTTCTTCTTCCTCTGTTTTATAATTACTTATTATATTTAAATACTTATTATGTCGGCTGGAATCCCTCCTGGTTGGATTGCCACTTGGTGGGTTTTCCACCTTCTGGTCATCTTCCTGTTGTGTAGAGGGTTTAGGTGTTTCTCTAATAATACTTTCCCATTCTATAATTCTACCTTTTTGATTTCTGATAGGTCTTTTTTCGAGATAGCCATATTTTCTTAATTCTTTTAATCCACTTCTTACAGCTGTAATACCATCTGGACCTATTTTAGCAAGATGTTTACGATTACAGTACCAATTATCAGGTTTACTTAGTAAATAAGCTAAAATACCTTTAGCTTTAAAAGATATTCTTTGATCGTTTAATCCTGTTTTATTAATTATCACAAAATCTTTGTTATGTTCTACTCTAATAATGCTCATTAAAATAATCCTCCCCTTTATTTCACCTGGGCAGGATTTATTAATCAAAAATACTTGCAGTTACTTATAATTTTTTATATAATTAAAATACCGAATTTTGATTAAGTCACCTGCCCGAAAGGTGGCTTTTTTCTTTTTATTTATATATCATTATACAGATTTAAGGAATAAATTTCAATAAACTTAGTTTTATTAGTAATTAATCTTATTATTTGTTTTTATTGGCTTGTTTTTAATGATTAGCAGCAATTAGAGTTTTTATATATCTTAAATTTTTGAAAATAATTACTCTTAAATACTCCTATATTCTTTAAAATACTTAAAGCCCAGGAACAAGATCCCTGGGCTTTTTTCGTCTTATTGTTCTTTTGCGAATATATTTTTAAAATATTAAATTCTACTTTAATTGTAATCAAAATGAATATTTTTCTGTTTTATTTTATTGTTTCTTAAAAGTTGATTAAAATAAGTAGTTCTAGGACTTGCTTTGCAATTTAAAAGTTTAATCATTGCCATAACATCGCTATCAGATCTATGAGAATCAGTAACCTTTATATTATTATCGTCCAACAAACTTTGCAAACCCTTAGAATCAAACCCTCTCTTTTTCCACTTTATTCCGTTCATACTACATAACCAAAATTTGTTTTTTAATTGTTCAAACTCTTTGATTAGAAATTTTTTGTCAAAAGAAGCATTATGAGCAGCAATGAAATGAGCTTTTTCAAATATATTATTTAATTTATCGTAATTTAATTCAGAATCAATTAATTCTTCATCTTCAATTTTATGTACTTTTCTAGCCTCAGGATTTATTTCTACATTTGGTTTTCTTAAACCAGTATATTTATCTAATATTTCAATTTTACCTTGTTTATTAAATTTTCCTAAAATAGCTGCAACTTCAATGAATTCATCATCATTGCTTAAACCTGTAGTTTCAGTATCAACAAAAACAACTCTATTCTTATATGATGATTTTTTTACATTAGTTTGTTTTAGTGATTTTTTAGTTTTTTTTCTCTTAAAATCTTTTTGATTAGAATCCAATACTGTTGATCCATGCTTAACTTCAATGGTAACAAAATCGCTAACATCAAACTCTTTTTCTTCAGATTTGTTGTTTTCATAGTAGTTATTATCATAATAATTATGATGATTTTGGTTATCATTTTCTGCTGTAATATAAAAATAAATAAACATAAAAATTGGAATTAATAAAATTAAAACTATCAATACCATAATTAGCCTCCTTAAAACTTCACAAAACATAGATTAAGTAAACAGATTCTTAATTTTAGCCAGCAGACTTTGATTTTTTTCTTCCTGCAGCTGTCTGATCATCTTAAACTGCTGCTCAATAATCTCCTGTTGTTTATCCAATTTCTCTATAATTTCCTCTTTATCCTGCTTATTTTGCTCATTTAGGACTTTAACGAATTCATCAAGTATATCTTCTTTATTTATCAATTTATTTATTTCTTTGATCTCAACTACTTCATTGATTACTTTAGCCTGTTCTTTCAGGTCTTTTTTATTTATTATCCATTTTTGACCGTATTTGGTGTTAATTTTTTTACCTGGTAGTTTTCCGGATCTTAATTTTGTGTAAATTGATTTTTTACTTAATCCCAATATTTTAGCTGTTTCTTTAACTCCTATTTTTTCTTCCATTTTTTTGCCTCCCCATTACATAATTAACCATTGGAAGACATTTTCCTGCACTTTTTTCCACCCTTACCATATACCCCTCTACTAGCGTTTACTTCTATACTTCTACCCCTTTTCCCAACCCCTACCGGGTAAGATAGTATCTCCGCACAACATGAATACGATTATGTCCCAATAGATTACTAACTTTTCGTAATAAGGATCTTTCTATATCTGTAAGAGCATTACCATGTTTTTTCGCAATTTCTATAATTCGATCATTATCTATATCACTGCTTATTTGAGCTTTAAGATATTCTTTCAACTTCAAAAAAGCATATGCCCCCCTAAAGCCATGTGTACCTCGTGATTCGATATTAAGGGCATTACAGGCTTGCAAAACGGTATTTTGCATAGTTCTTACAGAAACGCTAAATATTTTATTGTTGCCGGTCTTACCGGTCTTATTAGCAATTGTTTTAGGGATCTTAATTGGAACTGGAATCTTTCGAGGTTTTCCTCCCTTTGAAATGTTATCAGTATTATTAATTATGATTGCATTATTCTTCAAATCAATATTATGTGCTTTCAAATTACACGCTTCGGAAATTCGTAATCCAGCTGTAGCTTGAATCTTAGCGATAGTATATTTTTCCTCTGAACTATGATTGCCAATCCACTTCAGGATCTGTTCTTTTTCCTGATTAGTATACCTTCCTCCTCGGGATCTGTCTGTACTTGGAGGAGTTTCTACAGTTGAAGTAATACTTGAATCATATTTTGACCTTTTCCCGGTATTAAGAAGACAATGATCAAATTTCTTAATGCAATATTTTTCTGTTCGGATATATTGAGGACTTCTTTCCTGGTCAATTTTTGTCTGTATATATCTATTACAGTGTTCTGATCGTAATTTTTTTATATTGTTAATGTCATTGTATTTACAGACACGATTAATTGTCTGCATTACTCGTTTCATATCTGAGTAAGAATATATATATTGATCGGCAACACCTTCCTTTTTTGCCTGATGTCGGGTAGCTGGTATCTTATTTGATTTTACATGTTTCTCGGACATTTCAGGTACAGTATTTTGCAGCACAGTTTTTTGAATTTGATATTTTATACTTCCCTTTTTGGACATTTTATCATCACCTCCTTTCAAAACAATATATATTAAAAAAGGTTATAGTACCCCCTTGTTATTTCTTTATTTTTGATTGAATCGGCGTAGAATCCACTCTTGCCGGCTTTCAGCCTGCAATCGTGGTTTCTACGTTATTATATTTTTGCAGATATGTGATATTGTCCTTGACTCTGGTTGAGCAATTAAGGCATCTGAGCGCTCATCCTCAAACGAATCCCTGGTATTTTCCTGCGAGTAGCAGATGGCAGACCAAGGTCTGTCATTGATCACAAATTACTTAATACTTGAAAGCTTATCAATCACCATTTGTTTTTGTTCTGAAGTCATATCAAAATTAATTTGCTCTTCGTTATTAAACCATAATTGAATGTTATATACGTTGTCTCTAATTTTTGTTATATTTACGTTAGTCAATTTAGCGTTGATGTAAGCTTTCTCAAAATTAATCTGCATATTATTTCCCCCTTTTTCTGTGATTGTCAATGTTTAATTATCTTTGTCATGCCGGGTATCTTAGCTATTCTTTTCTACAAATTAATCATATCATACTTTGAAAGTAGTTCAAGGAAAAATTTGGATTTTTTATTTATATAGATTTTGAACTTTAGTAATTATAGTCGTCATACCTTTATAAAAAAACACACCCAGGTATCAATAAGTTAGCTTGGCTATGCTATCTTATTAATCCTGGGAAAAATTCTTAACTATATTTTATCCATTACGACACTTTGTCGTTCTTTTATTTGTTTTATTTTTTCCTTATTCCAACAGTAATCATTTTTAATATAGCTATTTTTCAAAAGCCTCTTATCATTATTTTTTCATAACGATTGAATTCAATCGTTATGGTGTTATCTGAATTGTAGCAAGTGTTTATATTTTCTTTTCTTATTTCATAATCTGTATTGTCTGTTACCAGCTGCAATTCTTCTTCATCTTCAATTACTGTTAACTTACTGGTACTCTGTTCTATTTTCACGCCTGATCTATTGATACCAATAAAATAATTATCTTTGTCTTCCATTATCTTATTAATTTTACTTTTAATATTTATATTTTTAACTTTCACTTTATCGTTTTCCCAGTTAATTGGCTGTAAGTTTTTGCTTTCAAGTCTTTTGTTAATACCTTTTCTTATTTCCTTTGCTTTTTTTTCTCCTAGAAGCTTCCTAGTTTCTTCATCGATAATATTTAAAAATTCACTTGCTAAATCTGGTTTGTTATTCATATTTTCACCTCTTTAAGTTATGTACCTACTATTTACATCTTTTTTTTAAAACTTGTTTTCAGTCCTAGTGGTGAATACATATTTTCTTTTCCTTCCAGGTATTTTGTCTGTTAGCACTTTGTCTGGTATCCATTACGACAA
>CAYRVO010000035.1:0-9272 GCA_964427565.1 uncultured Halanaerobiales bacterium
CAACCTGGACAAAACCTGTATTACAGGAATTTTCAACTACTTCAGCAAATGTCTGATGACCGTGGCCACCACTTTTCCAGCATTTAATTCTTTCACCACTTACTATAATATATCCTGGGTCATAAAAGGAATCATTTTCGTTAACTACTCCTTCTTCCAGAGCAGTTGCAGTAGTAATAATCTTAAAGGTAGAACCGGGTTCATAACTATCAGAGATTGCCCTATTCCGCCAATATTTCTGAGGATAATTGCTAAAATTATTGGGATTATAGTTTGGCCGGTTGGCCATGGCCAAAATACTTCCTGTATCAGGTTCCATCACTATAACTGTTCCACCCGATATATTAAATTTTGCCATTGCCTTATCAAGTTCACGTTCAGAAATATATTGTATAACTTCATCTATTGTAAGATATATATTATTACCATCATGAGGAGAAATATATTCTTTTATTCCTTCTGGTATAGTGCGACCGGCAGCATCCCTTTCAGCCGCAATTTTACCCGGTATTCCCCGCAAATATTTATCATAAGATAATTCAATACCTTCCAGTCCCTGACTATCTATCCCGGCAAAGCCCATTATATGGCAGGCAGCCTTGTCTCGCGGATAATATCTTTTGTTTTCCTCAGTAAAAGTTATACCAGATAATTCCAGGTTTTTTATTTCCTTTACTACATCTTCTTCAATTTTTCGCTTAATATATACCGCACTGGCATCACGGGTGATTCTTTCATAAACCGTTTCATATTTCATATCCAGTACTGCCGCTAATTTTTGGGCAGTGTTTTTTTGGTTTTCTATTTCTACAGGAAGTCCAACAACTGTATCACTACTTGCACTTACAGCCATTTTCTTGCCATTACAATCATATATCATTCCTCTTTTAGGTTCAACTTTTAACATCCTTAATCTCTGATCAAGTGCCTTTTGCCTGTAAAAACTACTATTAACAACCTGAATCCAGATCAATCTTAAAGCAAGTAAAGTGAAAATAATTAATAAGACTATAAAAAGAGCAGTTATTCTTTTCTTTACCTTATAATTTTTTTTGTGCAAATAAAATCCCTCCTACTCGGGGGAACCAGCTCTAACTGTACCTATACTTTTCATTAAATTGGCAAAAAACTTCACCATCTGTGAATTATTTCCTGTTTGTTCTTTTATTTTTCTCTGTTCTAAATCGGAATTATTGAGAACAACTATCTCGGTTTTTTCGGGGTCAATCATATGTATTTTATCTCTGGCAATCTTCTCAATTTTAGCTAGCGAAGACTTTTTTGCTATTTTCAATTTATAATTATGGTTCTCCTCTTCTAACTTTATTAATTTCTTATTTAAGTTATTCATCTTATAATTCAAATGATTAATTTTAAAAGATTGTCCTATATATATAACAAGCATAAGTCCAACTAAAATAGTAAATAGTGTATATAATATAATTATTATTTTTCCCTTTTTCTTATTCGTTTTTTTATGTATCATTTTTTTCACCCACTTTTTCTTGTGCTAATTTCTCTGCCACACGCAATTTAGCACTCCTTGCCCGAGGATTATTTTTTGTTTCTTCTTCCTCAGGATAAATTGGATTTTCTCTAAAAACCTTCAAATCAGGAGTGTGGTCACAAACACATATAGGAAAATCAGGAGGACACACACAATCCTTTGCCAGTTCTCTAAATGTATGCTTCACTATTCTGTCTTCAAGTGAATGAAAACTTATTATACATATCCTGCCTTCAGATTTTAATCTACTGACTACATTTTTTATCATCTCTTCTAAAATATGCAATTCATTATTGATAGCAATTCTTAATGCCTGAAATGTACGTTTTGCCGGATGACCACCACTTCTACGTGCTCCAGCAGGAATAGCATTTTTGATAATTTCAACTAACTGTTTAGTACTGGTGATTTTTTCTCTATCTCTGAAATCAACAATAAATTCAGCTATTCTTGTCGCCCATCTCTCTTCTCCATATTTTTTAATTATTTCTGATATTTCTTTGTATGAATAATTATTGACTATATCAGCTGCTGTTAATTTCTGGTCTCTATTCATTCTCATATCCAGAGGACCATCATGTTGATAGCTAAATCCCCTTTCCGGATTATCTATTTGAGGTGATGATACCCCAAGGTCAAAAACCATGCCTTCTACCTTATCGATATGTAATCTATCCAAAATTTCTGGTATATTTACAAAATTGCCGTGTATTAATTTTAAATTACTGTAAGAATCAAACCTTTCCCTGACTTCTTTTATAGCTTCTTTATCCCTATCAATGGCAATTACAAAACCTTCATTACTAATCTTTTCTAAAATTGCTTTTGTATGCCCACCCCTACCAAGAGTCCCATCAAGATAGATTCCGTTTTTCTTACAGTTTAAATAATCTATTGTTTCCTGTAATAATACAGGTTTATGTTTTTGCATATAGTAAACACTCCTGATTTATATTCCTAATTCTTCCATCGCATTTGCAATCTCTTCTGATGATTCTTCAGCAGCCTGCATGTAATTGGTCCATTTTTCAACTGCCCATAATTCAATTCTATTTGCTAAGCCAATTGCCACTATTTTCTTTTCTAGATCCGCGTAATTTCTTAAATTGGCAGGAATAGAGACCCTTCCCTGCTTGTCCAAAGTACACTCAGTTGCTCCTGAAAAGAAAAAACGGACAAAAGAACGAGCATTTTTACTTGTAATTGGTAGATTAGTTAGTTTCTCTTCTAATATGCTCCATTCCTGCATAGGATATACAAAAAGGCAATTATCCAGTCCACGAGTGGCAACAAATTTATCACCAAGCTTTTCCCGGAATTTTGCAGGAATAATAACTCTACCTTTTTTATCCATATTATGCTGGTATTCACCCATAAACATAATTGCTCACCCTTTACCACTTAAATACCACTATCCACCACTATCTACCACTCTATTTGTTATATTCGTTATACAATAAAAAATTCCTTTATTTTATTTTAAAAAATATTAATTATTTAGGAACATTAGAATATTAATCCGCATAACATAAATATATAACGTTTTATTTTGAGTTAGTTAAGGAAAATCAACTTAATTATATTATCCGAGGAGGGGTATCTGTGAAGATAGATTTCTTTTTTGCCTGGACTAAGCATAAAGATAGAAGTGATGAAAGAACTAAAAGTATTGGTGGCGGTTTTAAATTTCCATTTTTATTTAACTGGTTAAAAATATTTTCTAAAAATAAAAAAGACTAATTCAGCTATAAAACTGAATTAGCCAGTTCTGAAAACAATTCTGTTTTTGTTAATCATTTTTTTTGTAATATAAATTTCTTACTCTACCTATACTCTGTTCACCATATTTATCTTTTATTGATTCAATTGTTGATGATAATTCATCTTTATTTTTAACTGAAAATAAGGATAGTTGTTTATTTTTATTACTGCACAAATTACTGATACCAATCCCCAGCAAACGAATAGGTCTTTTTAATAATTTATCTCTTTCTAACAATTCTCTGCCTTCATTATAAATCCTATCAATATTATTAACTGGACAGGTTATAGTATTTCTACGGGTTATTGTCCTAAAATCATTATATCTAACTTTTATAAAAATAGTAGTACCATATAAGTTTTTCTTTCTTAATCGATAAACAACTTTCTGGGTTAGGTCAAGTAATACGGCAAAGATTTTATCTTTAGCAACTAAACTTTCTGTAAAAGTCTCTTCATGACTAATTGATTTAACCTCTATTACCGGATTTACAGGGCTTTTATCTTTTCCGCGGGCCAGAAAATATAATTTCCTCCCTTGCTTACCCAGTAAACTTTCCAGATCAGCAAGAGATAAATTTTTTAACATAGCAATTGTTTTTATACCTTTTTGCGTCAGTATTTTTTCTGTTTTTTCACCCACTCCCCATAAATCACTGACAGATAGTGGATTCAATATTTCTTCAATTTCATCTTCCCTTAGAACTACAAACCCATCAGGTTTTTCCATATCAGATGACAATTTAGCTAAAAATTTATTTATTGATATACCTACTGAGGCTGTTAAATTTACCTTATTTTGGATCTCTGCTTTTATTTTACGTCCGATTTTAACTGAATTACCAAATAATCGGTGGCAACCTGTTAAATCCAGAAATGCTTCATCAATAGATATTTTTTCTACAAGTGGAGTATATTTATTAAATATCTTAAATATCTCCCGTGAAACTTTAACATATTTTGACATATTACCGGATAAATAAATACCCTGAGGACAGAGTTTCTTTGCTTTTACAATAGGCATAGCAGAATGAACCCCATATGCACGTGCCTTATAAGATGCTGTAGATACAACTCCTCTATCTGCCAGTGAAGTTCCTCCAATAATTACTGGTTTATTTCTGAGATCTGGATTATCTCTCTGTTCAACTGCCGCATAAAAAGCATCCATATCAATATGTAAAATATTTAAATCTTTCATATTCAACCTCTATACTTCTTGAGCCAGTGCTATTAATTTATCAATTAATTCACTATACTTTATGCCACTTTCCTGCCATAGTTTAGGATACATACTGTATTTGGTAAATCCCGGAATAGTATTGATTTCATTAACCATAATTTTTTTGTCCCTATTTCTCATGAAAAAGTCTATCCGGGCAAATCCCTTGCAATCAAGTACTTTAAAAGATTTTATAGCCAGTTGTTGTACTTCTTTGATCTTTTCTTCATCAAGTTGAGCAGGAATAATAAGATTTGTTGTTTCATCAATATATTTTGCTTCATAATCATAATACTCATGAGCAGGTTTGATCTCTCCCGGTAATGAGGCTTTTAATTCATAATTTCCCAAAACCGAGCATTCTATCTCTCTACAATCCAGTCCCTCTTCAATTATTACTTTATTATCATAGGAAAAAGCTTCTTTTAGAGCATTAATTAATTGCTTACTATCTTTTATTTTTGTAATTCCTATACTGGAACCCATATTAGCTGGTTTAACAAAACAGGGAAAATCCAGCCTAATATTAAAGTTATTGTTACTTTTAAATTGATTATAATTTAGAACCTGATAATCAACCTGAGGTAATTCATAAACCGAAAATATTTCCTTCATCTTAACCTTATCCATACCCAGAGCCGAACCAATTACTCCTGCTCCCACATAAGGTATATTAAGCATTTCAAAAAAACCCTGTATTCTTCCATCTTCACCAAAAGGACCATGTATTAAGGGGAAAAGCAGATCAATATCCAGGTCAAGAAAATTTTTAAGACTTTCACCAATATTATTATACTTCCCTTTATCTATACTCACCTGTGAACAATCACTGTTAATAATAGTCTCTGATTCACCGGCTGTTAACCAGTAGCCTTCTCTACTTATAGCAATCGGTATAATTTTATACTTTTTTCTATCTGCATTTGCCATTACTGATCTAGCCGACATTAATGAAATCTCATGTTCAGCAGACTTACCACCAAATACAAGCCCTACCTTTAATTTGCTCACTCTTATCCCCCTTTACAAGCTTAAATTAAAACAGTATTTTCCTGAGAATCTTATATGAAATTATTACTCATTTATTATACATTTTATTCAGGAAAATAATCCAGTTTCATTGCTTCCCTAACTTCCCTTATAGTTTCCCGGGCTACTTTTCTAGCTTTTCTTGTACCTGTAAGCAATACTTCGTCTACAAGAGAAGGATTATTAATATACTTTACTCTCTTTTCTCTTATAGGTTCAAGCAAATTATTAAGTGCAGAACCCAGTTTCTTTTTACAGGCTACACAACCAATTTTACCCTGTCTACAGTTCTCTTCTATTTCCTCCATTTCTTCTTTATTAAACGCTTTATGATATTCAAAAACCGTACAGACCTCAGGATGACCGGGATCATCAATTCTAATTCTAGCTGGATCAGTTACAGCTTCCTGAATTTTATTTTCTACTTCTTTTTGAGAATCATTTAGATAAATTGCATTATCAAGGCTTTTACTCATTTTACTCTTTCCATCCAGGCCCACAAGACGGGGGAAATCTCCAATTAAGGCCTCCGGTTCAGGAAAAACTTTGTTATACATATTATTAAACTTTCTTACTATTTTTCTGGTCTGTTCGATATGAGGCAACTGGTCCTCACCCACTGGAACAAGATCAGCTTTACAAAATGTTATATCTGCCGCCTGGCTTACCGGATAACCCAAAAATCCGTAGGTCATTTCATCATATCCATATTGAGCTGATTCTGATTTTATAGTAGGATTTCTCTGTAATTGATTTACAGTCACAATCATAGAATAAAAAACAGTTAACTCTGCTATTTCTGGTATCATTGATTGAATAAGTATAGTTGTTTCTTCAGGATCAATACCTACTGATAAATAATCCCTGGCAACCTGTCTTACATCTTCAGATAATTTGTCTGGAGATTCAAAATTTGTTGTTAAGGCCTGTACATCGGCAATTATTAAGAATGTATCATATTCATGCTGAAGTTTTACACGATTCTGTAAGCTGCCCACATAATGACCAAGATGTAATTTTCCGGTAGGTCTATCACCTGTTAATATTCTTTTCTTGTTTTCACTCATTATTACCACCCTTTTTAAGTAAAGTTAATTCAGCGTCTTTCATAATTAAATATATTATAAAAGAACACTAATTAAATATTTTTTATAATTTGCTTCATGAATTTAATAAATTTAGGTCTAGTCTTTTTTGCTACTGCAATAACTTCTTCATGAGTTAAAGCATCACCAGGGTTATCCCTGACAATATCTGTAATACAGGAAATAGCAAGGTTATTCATACCGGCATGTGTAGCAGCAATCAACTCAGGTACAGTTGACATCCCAACTGCATCTCCCCCTATTAAACGCTGAAACTTACTCATAGCAGTAGTTTCATAAACCGGTCCTGTAATAGCTACATAAACACCTTTCATAACATGCAAATTTATCTCTGCTGCTGATTTCTCAGCCAGTGCAATCATTTCTCGGGGATGAGCCTCTGTCATTGCTGGAAATCGAGGGCCTATTTCTTGATCATTACTACCAATAAGAGGATTAGTACCCATAAAATTTAAATGATCTGTAATTATCATTATATCACCAGGTCTAAAAGTTTTATTCAAACCTCCAGCAGCATTTGTAATTAGAAGATTTTTTATCCCTATTTCTTTCATAACCCAGATTGGAAAAGCTATCTCTTTCATTGAATATCCTTCATAAAAATGAACTCGGCCATTCATCAGTAATAGGTTTTTACCATGTTTTTTACCAATTACAAGTTCTCCACTATGCCCCTTAACTGTCGATTGGGGAAAATAAGGTATATCTGTAAATGGTATTACAACTTCATCTTCTATATCATCACATAAATCACCGAGACCAGAACCAAGTATAATACCAGCTTCTATATCTATTGAAATATGATCTGAAATAAATTTTGCTGCTTTTTTCCTCCTGCTTTTCCATTCTTTCACCATTCATCACCCTCCCCTTTATTATCTTTCACATAATTACATATATAATTGTAAAATGTTATATATATATTGTCAAAAAATCTTAATTGTATAACCATTTCATTAGGCTTGCTACAGGTATCTAAATATACAATAGTTATTAAATGGTTATAACACAAAAAGGTTAGATTGAACAAATTGCAAATTCTTTGTTAAGAATCCTGGTGAATAGATTTTATAAACATTTTTAAATATGTTATTATTAGTATAATTGTATAAGGAGGTATTATAAATGTCAATTTTAAATATTGTCTTAATATTGCTTGCAGGAACTGCTGCTGGCTTTATAAATACACTGGCCGGAGGTGGTTCTTTAATTACACTACCGGCATTAATAACTCTGGGGTTACCTTCAGCAGTTGCAAACGGTACAAATCGTATTGCCCTGATGATTCAAAATATCGTGGCCATAAGTAATTTTAAAAGTAAGGGGTATTTTCATTTTAAATTAAGTTTTATGCTGGGAATACCAGCAGTATTAGGTTCCATAATTGGAGCCAGACTGGCAATATCTCTTGCTGATGCTGTTTTTAATCATATTTTAGCAATAGTTATGGTTATAATGCTAATACTTATTCTCTGCAATCCAACAAAAAAATATAAAAAGATTAAAGAAAAATTGACCAAAAAAAATAAAGTAATCTCTATAATAGCTTTTTTCTTTGTTGGCATCTATGGTGGTTTTATACAGGCTGGAGTAGGAATAATAATTATTACAACACTAACATTAATTACTGGATTTTCACTTGTAAAAATAAATAGTATAAAAGTATTTGTAGTAGCAATTTATATGGTATCTTCACTTTTGATCTTTATTTTTAGTGGTAATATAAACTGGATACTGGGTTTAATTCTGGCTGTGGGTAATGGTTTTGGTGCCTGGCTGGGTAGTACACTTGCCGTAAAACGGGGAGAAAAAATTGTGAAAGTTGTACTGACAGTAGCTGTACTGATGATGGCAGCAAATTTATTGGGGTTATATTAATTTTATAAAAATAAGACTCTCTCATGATTGATTAACACCAGCAAAAATCTCCGCTACGGTTTATGGTATATAAGATTATGAAATTTCCTGAACATAAAAATGGCTCCCCGAGCAGGACTCGAACCTGCGGCTCGATGGTTAACAGCCATCTGCTCTACCAACTGAGCTATCGGGGAACATCATTTAGTACATATGCATTTGTCTATATATTATACCAGTTTTTCAATATTTTGTCCAGTATAATTTTGAATTTTTTCTTCCTTTTTTACTGTTCATGATAAATACAGTAATATTGCTAAAAACAAGTACAAAACCCACAAATATTTTTATTTGACAATCTAATATTTTTTTTGTTATAATTTTGTTAGTGAACGTTAACTAATAATTAGAGGTGAAATCATGTCAAAAAATCGCCTTAAATCAAAAGAACGGAAAAAAGAGATTTTGCAGGTAACCCTTTCTATTATATATAATGAAGGTTTTTATAATCTTACTATCAGAAATATTGCCCGCAAAACAGATATTTCGGAAGCAGCAATTTATCGCCATTTTAAAAATAAAAAGGAAATAATTAATAAACTTGCAGACTGGGTCTTTTCCAAAAGTAGGTTATGGCAGGTTAAATCAAATAATAATTACTATCAATCATTAAAAGATATCATGTTTAAATTACTCAATCATTTGAAATTTAATCCTGAATTTACTTCCATTCTATTTCATGAGGAAATATTTAGAGAATACCCAAAAGTAAGAGAAAAATTTAATAAAA
>CAYRVO010000036.1:0-9247 GCA_964427565.1 uncultured Halanaerobiales bacterium
CTTAACTATTTTAAGTACCTCACTATTTCCAATTATATCAGCAAAAGTATATTTTGCATTCAAATGACGGATCATTCTTTTAACCTGATTTAATTCTTCAGTTAATTTTTTAATTTCAGATACATCCTGAATTACACCAACACTACCTTTTAACTCATCTTCTACTATAATTGGTGCTACATCAACTATTACATCTTTTTTTGCAGGACCCACCTTCATTCTTACTCCCTTTACAGGTTTTTTTGTCTTCAAAACTTTATAATGCATACTTTTACCTTCTGCAATATCAACTGTTGCTGGTTTACCAATTACATCTCCTTCAGTTAAACCGGTTAACTTTGTATAAGCTGGATTTATTAAGATACCTTTACCATTTTTATCAACAACAGATATTGCATCCTGAGTAGAATTAATAATCGCCTCCAGCATACTCCTTATTTCTTTTAAATTTGTAATTTTTTCTGCTAATTTTTTAACCTCTGTAATATTTCTGAAAACAGCAACAGCACCAATAATATTTCCTTCTTTATCTTTAACCGGTACCCGATTAGTTATAACAGTATGTTCTCCGAGATGCTGAATTTTATTTAAATCAGGTTTTCCCTTTTTTAAAATCTTATGTATTCCTGTCCGGGGAACTACTTCCTTTACATATTTCCCAATAACATCTTCTCCAATTAAATCTAATAATTCCTCTGCTGAATTATTTAATAATTCAATTTTTCCTTCTCTATCAATTGCTATTAGAGCATCATGGGTAGAATTTATTATAACATCTTTTTTTCTTTCACTTACTCTATTATACATAAATCCACCTCACTATAATTTAGATTTTCTTCCCAACATATCCAGCCAGTGCAAAACTTTATTTTTTTTAATATATCTTGAAAATGAGTATCTTTCAGAAAGTAATGTTACTAGCAAAAGAAAAAAGAAAATAAATATTTTTACATAAAAGTCAAAAATATTTACAGTTAAAAAGCCAGATATTATACCTAAACTATAGGCACCTGTATCACCAAGCATCAATTTTCCTTTTAACTCAAAATAGCTATAAAAAATCATAATAATCAATGTTGGTAAGAAGTATACCCAAAATGAAAATTTTGCCAGTAAAGCTATGATTACAAATATTGAAAAGAATTTTATGCATCTACCAGGTCTTAAGTCGAGTAAATTATGAAAATGAGCCATTAATATTATAATACCCACATTTATTATTATATAATCTTTACTACCTGATGTAAATATTACATTAAATGAAACCATAAAAATAGCAGCTGCCTTTAAAATACCAGTTGTAATTATACCGTTAAAAAGACCGGACAAATGTCCAATAAATCCACGATAGTTATTTGAACCCTTCAAATCATCTAACAAACCTGCACAACCTGTAATAGCAGTTAAATATATTAGTTTTATCAAAATATCCTTATTACCATAATCTATTAATATTAATATCGACCATATAAATATATTCCCTAAAACAAAAATAATCCCTGCACCAGCAAGGACTACTTCTCCTTTATAATTTTTTTGCATTAATCCAATTTTTTTAAAAATCTCAACCATAGGTATCTCCTTTTAAACCAGGCTGTTCTTACTATATCATAGAACTGCTGCCAGCGATGAAAATAACCATCTACAGTATGTCCTGTTACTCTATGGGCAAAATCACATTTAATCTCACTTAAGTTTATATTTTTATTGAGAATATCAATATCCATAGCAATTTCAAGACCAAATCCCTGAGCAAGAGGCATTATATCTGACAATATTCTTCTATGAAAAATTCTCTGACCAGAAAGAGGAGCTTTCATTACCTGGCCTGTAAAAATGTCAACTATCTTTTCTGCTAACCAACATACAAGTCCCAGTCCTCCACCTTTAATTTCTACTATCCCAATAACTATATCTGCATTTTTTTTGATAATAGGCTCTATCAATTTGGATATTTCTCTAACACTTTCACCCAAATCGGCATCAATTATAGCAATAACTTCACCACGGGCTGCTTTTAAACCTGCTTCCACAGCTCTGCCTTTACCTTTATTTTCTCTAAAATTAATTATTTTAACTATATATTTCTTTATTAATTCTAATGTTTTATCCTCTGAACCATCATTAATAACAATAATTTCTTTTATCCATCTATAATCTAAATTGGCAAGTGTTTCTTCAATAATATCAGCTTCATTATAAGCCGGAATTATTACTGATACCAACTTATCTGTTATTATCATCTTTTTTACTCTCCATTACAGTAAAAATCAAACCAGGTATATCCGGTTTATTATATATTAAAGCATTTTTTTTGATTTTATCTGTAATATTATTTTTTTTGATATCCCAGAGTATCATCTTGCTATTCTTATTTATTTTATTAAAATCATTGTTACTGTTTACTATTTTTAATCTTGCTCCAGCTGCTGTAAATATTCTTTTTACTTCATCTATATTTTCTTTACTGGATGTATATAATAAATATTCATTTCCAGTTAATCTTTCTTTTAATAAAAATGATAAAAGTTCATTACCCATATTTTTTCTATATTCTAATTCTTTTCTTAAACTTTCAGTATTTTGTTTTAATTTATCGTTTTTTGCTTTTAATTTATTAATACTTTCCCCAATATTACTGATCATTTTATTTTGTTCTTTAATTAGACCTTCATTACCAATAATAGTTGTTCCGATTAATATACCCAGTCCCAAAGCAGCAAATATTGCTGTGATTGTAAATATATGATATCTCAAATCAGGGAACATCTTTTTTTTCCTCTCTTAAAAATGAATGAATAAATTGATTTTATAAACTATTAACTGTAAAAAGTTCTTTAAAGAAGGAGAAAATATACCCAGTACACTTAAGGGTAATAATATTGCAAATAATATTTCTAACCAGTAATAATGATATATTCTATTTTCATATAATTTACTTAAACCTTTAGCATCAACAAGTCTACTACCAATTTTTAACCTTACTAACATCGTACTTGCCATTCCAGGTCTATCTTTTTCCAAAAAATCTATCATATTGGTATGAGTACCTACAGCTGTAATTAGCTCAGCCCCTTTTTCATAAGCAAGCAATAAAGCAATATCTTCACTCATACCTGGAGCCGGCAGTTTAGTTGCCTCTAAATTTAAATCTTTAATTCGTTTCATACCGGGGGCTTCACCATCAGGATAAGCATGTACAATTAGTTTACTTCCACATTTTAAACCCTTATCCGATACACTATCCATATCTCCAATAATAATATCTGGTTTATAGCCCATGTCCAGACAGGCATCTGCACCTCCATCAACAGCAATAATTACCGGGTTCATCTCTTTTATATATGACTCTACTACCTGCAGATCATTTCGGTAATTTCTACCTCTAACAACAATTAAAGCATATCTGCCTGAAAAATCTATACTAATATTTGGTATATCAAGATTAATAATTATTTCTTTTTCTTCCCGGGCATATTCAAGTGTATTATTAATGAATTTTTCCAGTTCTCTATTAAAATTTTTCTTTGACTGTTTTAACTTTTTTGAAATCAATTCTTCTGTTAATATAGTACCCTTAGCAATAATATTACCCTTATATTTAATACTATTACTTTCTATTTTTATAACATTTCCCTCTTCTATATAATTCAATATTTGCTTATCACAATCATCCATAACCATTATTCCAGCTGCAAGTAAAATTTCAGGACCTTTGTTTGGATACTTACCACTTATCGATTTATTAATATTTATTACAGCTTTAACTCGGGACTTAACTAATGATTTACATGAAACCTGATCAAGATCTTTATGGTCTATTATAGCTATTTCATTGCCTTTTAGCCTCTTCACTAATCTTTTTGTCCTGCTATCAATTACAACCTTCCCTTCAATCATGAAGTTCCTCCGGGTTTTTATATATTATATGTTGTAAATAATTCTGGCATACTGGAATATAATTCAAATTAAGTAATTTTAAGTTCTAGTCTTAATTTATCTGCTATTCTGGCAATAAATTGAGAATTTGTAGGTTTTCCATTACCACTGGAATAACTAAAATATTCTCTTAAAATTTCACTATTACCCCTTTCCCAGGCAACCTCGATAGCATGTCTTATTGCTCGTTCAACACGGCTAGGAGTAGTGTGGTAATTCTCTGCAACTGCCGGATATAATTCTTTTGTAACCGCTCCCAGTAACTCAACATTTTTAATAACCATTTCTATAGCTTCTCGCAGGTATAAATAACCCTTTATATGTGCTGGTACACCTAATTTATGCATTATCTCAGTAATTCTCACATCTATATTAACATTTTTATCATTATTATTATTATTTTGACAAATCACATATCCATTGCTCCCACCCTCAGGCGGAGATATCAATTGTCTAATTCTTTCAGCAAGTTTATCCAGATCAAAGGGCTTCATAATATAATAATTTGCTCCCAGTTCAACAACCCTTTGAGTTATTTCTTCCTGACCAAAAGCTGTTAATATAATTGTTTTAATATCATTTATCCCAATACGATTCATCTCTTCCATAACACCTATGCCATCTAAATGAGGCATAATTAGATCAAGTACCAAAACAGCAGGTTTTTTTTCTTTTATTAACTTCAGACCCTCTTCTCCATTATACGCTACTCCTACAACATTAAATTCTTGTTGCTCATTTAAATATTCTTCAAGTAACTGACAAAATTCTTTATTATCATCAACTATTATAATACTTGTTTTTTCCATCTTCTTATCCTCCTTTTTCCCTCGTATATTTTATATTCTATATAAAGCCTGCAAAAACCTTTTTAAAAAGTATATTTTTTACATTTAACTGCCGCTTCCCTGTCTATGGTAATGACAAAAAGCGGCAGTTATTTTTAATTTGCTATTTTTTCTAAAGTAGATTGATATAATTTTGTTTCCAGTAACATCCATTCTGCAAATACTCCATAACCCTTTAAAGGATTATTTATAAATACATGAGTAACTGCTCCTACAAGTTTTTTATCCTGTATTATTGGACTACCACTCATCCCCTGAATAATACCTCCGGTAATTTTCTTTAAATGGGGATCAGTAATTGTTATTACAAGTCCCCGGGAATTAGGTGTTGATTGTCTATTAACTTTATCTATATTTACATCATATTCTTCAATTTTCCCATCTTTTACTACAGTATAAATTTTAGCAGAGCCTCTTTTTACCTGTGATATTGTTGCTACAGGAATTGATTTTTCAAAATAGGGATTTTTAGTTAATTCTTCTAATTTTCCAAATATACCATATTTAGTGTTTTTCGTGATATTTCCCATAATATTTTTAACACTATAAAATGTTCCCTGTTTTTCCCCGGGTATACCTTTTTTTCCATAATTAATTCCTGATATTCTTGCTTTAACGATCCTCCCTTCTTTCACATCAATCTTTATTCCACTATTATTCTCGGTTATTACATGTCCCAATGCTCCATATTCTTTTGTGTCTGGTTTATAGAAAGTAAGGGTACCAACTCCTGCAACCCCATCATCAACATAGAGACCAATCATATAAAGACCATCTTTGTTTTTGACCGGATTAACCTTTATTTTTTTTATATTACCTCGCCTTTTTTTAATTACCATTGAAATTCTTTCTTTCCGGGGAGCAATATTTTGAATAACTGATGCTAATTTAACTTTATCAGATACTGGTTGTCCATTTATCTGTAATATCGTATCACCCACTTCGATACCGGCCTTTTGTGCAGGATAATATTTGCCCTCATTATTTTTTACAAATGAATTACCAACAACCATTACCCCTTTATTTCTTAATAAAACACCAATTGCCTGGCCACCGGGTACAACTTTAACTTCAGGTAATACATTTACTTTTAAGGTCCTCACTGGAATCAAAGCAAATAATTTAAAATCCAGAATACTTTCTCCAAGTTTATTTCCTGAAACCAATATTTGACTTCCACTATCAACTTTAATCAATTTTTCGCTTACATTTTTACCATTAATTTTGATATTATTGCTTTTTTTACCTTCAATATACATATTGAAGGGCAAACTTAAATTTATTACAGAACCTTTATCCCTGGTAATTGACATTTTACAGGGAATATCAGATATTATAAAACCATATGATAATATAAATATAATGCAGATAAAATATAATATTAATAAATATCTCTTTTTTTGCAACTAATTATCACCCCCATTTTATTAAATTAAACAAATTAAAAAAGGATATCTCTATTATTTAGAGATACCCGTATAATACTTTACTTATTCAGTTATATATTGGTAGAACAAATTGTTCTTTTTTATCTTAACCATGTGATATTTTTTTAAAAAATAATTAATATTTATTAAATCTGCTCTTTTTTACTTTCAGCCATTTTTAACATCTCTTCAGCATGCTTTAAAGTAGCTTTGGTTATTTCAACACCTCCAAGCATTCTGGCCAGTTCATTTTTCTTTCCTTCTCTCTGTAAATTATTAATTTTAGTTTGTGTTTTTTTACCGTTTGTTTCTTTACTTATATAAAAATGATTATCAGACATACTGGCAATCTGAGGAAGATGAGTAATACATATAACCTGACGTCTTCTACTTATTTTAACCATTTTTTCAGCCATCTTCTGAGCCGTTTTTCCACCTACACCTTTATCTACTTCATCAAAAATTAAAGTATCAACTTTATCTATATCAGCAATAATAGTTTTTAAGGCAAGCATAATTCTTGATAACTCTCCACCAGAGGCAATATCAGTCAACGATTTTAATTCTTCACCAGGATTTGGTCTAATTAAAAATTCAATTCTATCTATACCATCAGCTGACCAGGATTTTTCTTTGAAATCAATCTTAAATAATGTATTTTCCATAGCTAAATCTCTAAGTTCATACATTATTTCTTTCTCAAGTTCTCTGGCTCTTTTTGTTCTTATATTTGTAAGCTCTTCTGCCTGTTGATAATATTCTTCTGATAGCTTTTCCTTTCTTTTATTCAATCTCTCAATTTGTTCTTCGCGGGATACTAACTTATCAACTTTTTGTTGTAATTTATCTTTATAAGCTGATATTTCCTTAATATTTTCTCCATATTTTCTCTTTAATTCATTAATTAAATTGATTCTTTCTTCAGTTTCAATTAATTTCTGTTGATTATATTCTAAATTTTGATGATAATTATTTATTTCATATGCTAAATCCTGTAACTGATAAAAGATATTTTCAAAATCATCATAAAAATTATGTAAAGAGGAATCATATTCTTTAATATTTTCTAGTTCACTCATTAAATTACCCATTATGTCAAGTATTGAACTGGTATTATAATCTTCACCATTAATTCTTTCCTGAATAGAACCAGTAACTGTATATATCTGTTCCATATTATTTAATTTTTTGTAATCTTTCTCTAAATTTATATATTCACCTGGTTTCAATTTAGCCTGTTCAATTTCTTTAATCTGATGATTTAAAAGGTCTAGCTTTCGGGATTTTTCTTTGGGATCTATCTCCATATTATTTAGCTTATTTTCAATTTCTTCTATATTTTCATAATTACTCTTAATTTTATTTTTTAATTTCCCAATATCATCACATATGTAATCATCTAAAAGCTGTAAATGTATTTTTTTGTCAAGTAATGATTGATGCTGATGTTGACCATGAATATCAACAAAATACTGGCTTATTTTTCTGATCATCCCCAGTGTAGCCAGTTGCCCATTTATCCTGCACCTGTTACGACCATTTAATTTAATTTCTCTACTCAGTAAAATAATACTTTCTTCTGTTTCTATCCCTGACTGATTAATGATTTTATTTATTTTTTCTAGCTGTCGTGGTTCAAAAACAGCTTCTATATAAGCACATTTTTTATCACTGCGAACAACATCTGATGAGGCTCTTGCTCCTAATAACATCTCCAGGGCACCAATAATAATTGATTTCCCGGTCCCGGTTTCACCACTTAAAACATTAAGGCCATCATCAAAATTTATTTCCAGTTCTTCAATAAGGGCAAAATTTTTTACCCTTAAATCCCTTAACATAATTTGTCCCCCTAAATCTTACTTAGAAACATTTTCTTATTTAAGCCAGGATATCCTGCAAATCATTAAATAATTTGGGCGTATTTTCCTTGTTTTTAATAACCAGAAGCAATGTATCATCACCTGCTACCGATCCTATGATACCCTCAAAATCAGTATTATCAAAAGCAAGTCCCAGACCACCAGCCGTTCCATTAACAGTTTTTAATACAATTATATTTTCACTATAATCCATATCAAGGACAAAATCTTGAATCATTTTTTTCAACCAATTTTTTGCATCTACATTTTTATTTTTATTGGGAAATTGATATCTATAACTACCACTTCCATCAGGCACTTTTATTAAGCCCAGTTTCTTTATATCACGAGATATAGTAGCCTGTGTTACATCATAACCGCTTTCATGTAATCTAGCTACTAACTCCTGCTGAGTTCCAATTTTTTCATTCTTTATCATGCTTAATATTTTTAAATGTCTTTTACTCTTCATAATTACCCCCTTTCACTTTTCAAAAAAATTTTTACATTACATTAAATTAAACGTTATTGTATTACTTCTCAAGCATTAATTTTATTTATTTAATAATCAGATACTTTTCTTTAGACAAGACCTACACGCATTTTATCATGTAAAATAGTATAAAATGTCCTACCCGATAGCTTAATAAGCGATATTTCCTTATCAGCTGCATATACCTCTATCTTATCTCCTGTTATCAACTTGCGATCAAAATTACCATCCGAAGTTATCATCATCTTTTCATCCACACCAGAAACAACTACCTCCAGTTTTTCCTCCCTTGATATAACCATCGGCCTAACATGTAATGTGTGGGGACATATGGGGGTTATAAGTATTGCCCTTACCCGGGGATTAATGATTGGACCACCTGCAGAAAGTGAATAAGCTGTAGAACCTGTGGGAGTGGACATAATTAATCCATCCGCTTTATATGAATTAATAAATTCACCATTTATATGTAACTGTATCTCAACCATCCTTGCATTTGCACCCCGGTTTATAGTTACATCATTGAGAGCATAGGAATCAGCTATTTTTTTATTATCTCTGTAGATCTCTGCTTTGAGAAGCATCCTTTTTTTAATTTTATAATTTCCAGCAAATATTTTTTCAAGAGTAGTTTCAAGTTCATCTGTTTCAATCTCTGTTAAAAACCCAAGCCCACCA
>CAYRVO010000037.1:0-8998 GCA_964427565.1 uncultured Halanaerobiales bacterium
GAGTAGAGATAGATAAAAACAAACCAACTGCAGTTGTAATCAAAGCCTCTGATATTCCTCCTGCTAACTGCTGGGCCTGACAATTCATAGACAATACATGAAATGTCTTTATCATACCAGTAACTGTCCCCAACAAACCAAGTGTAGGACTGATTTTACCTATGAAATTTAATAAACCAAGCCTTTTTTCCAAACGGGGGAATTCATCCCATTTAACCTCCTCCATTAATTTCATTATATCCTCAGGATCCTTGCTCAAATTAAGAATCCCCCGCTTTAAAGCTTTACCTGCCGGACCTCCATTTTTATCACAGATTTTAACTGCCTGTTTTATGTTGCCAGTTTTTATTTTCTTTTTTATTTTTTGCATCTTATCATCTTTTATAAACTTGGTAGTTTTAATAAAACAATAAAACCGTTCCAGAATAACTGTTAAACTAATTATTGAAGATAATAATAATGGATAAATAATAATTCCACCTTTTGCCAGTAAATATTCCATCTTTCTGCCTCCTAGTCTAATTTAAATTTTATTGGCATCCGAATCCGGGCTCTTACTTTTTTACCATCTTTTTTAGTAGGAGTAAACACCCATTTTGCTACTGCTTCTCTTGCCGCCTGATCAAATTGTTTAAAACCGGAAGTTTTATATATCTTAACTTTTTCTACCTTTCCATTTTTATTTAACAATAATTCAAGAATTACTTTCCCTTCAACATTTCTTTCTCTCAAATCTGACGGATATACTGGTCTTTGAAACGTATTCACTCCTGGAGAATTAAATCCGTTACCAGATTGACCATCAGTAAAATCTACTACTTTATTATTAAAAACACTATCTTGATTATCAGTTTTACTTTTTTCACTATTTTTACCTGTTGAATTACCTTCTTCATCATTGATATCGGATTTGGATCCTGCAGTTTTATTTTTAGATATATTCTTTTTCTCCACTTTTTGCTTATCCAAATCTATCTGCTTATTTTGACTCTTTTCAGTATTGATCTTATTTTTCGGGATATTATTATCTTTTCTCGATTGAATATAATTGTTTTTTGCCTGCATCTGACGTACAATCGGATTAAAATTGTTTTTCTTCTCTTCAATTTCATTTTGATCTGCTGTATATATTTGTTTATTAACAGATTTCAACTCTTTATTTTTTTTGATTCGATCCTCTGTTTTAGTACTTTTTTCTATCTTTTGTTTAGGTTTTATAGTCTCTTGTTTAGGCTTGACTTTTTTCTTGATCTTTGTTTTAACTTCTGGTTTCTGTTTATTTTCTTTTTCAGGTTTATTTTCCGGTTTAGTTTCAGATTTTTTCTTTTCTTTATGTGATTTTTTAACTATTTCTTTTTCTAAAGTAGGGGTCTTTATATCTGCTTTTTTCTTTTTTTTAGGAGGGGTCTCTTTAATCTCTTTTTTATCTTTATTATCCTCTTTTTTTTCCTTTACCTGTGGTTTTTGCTTTTCATCTACTATTTTTTGTGGTTTGTTTAAACATTTATCTTCTTTATTAACTATCTTGAAAGTAATTTTTTCTTCATTAATATTTGAATTACATAATAATACCTCTCCTGATACACTGGATAATAATATTAAATGTAAAATAACTGCAACCACAAATGATATTTTTATTGGTCCAGATATGTATTTTTTAACTTTATGGAGAAAACGCATATTGAAACCACCTACTTTTAGTTTTGGGTCCTATTTTGTGACTTCTGGTAAAAAAAGGCAGGTAGATTAATAACCTGCCCTTAAATCAATCTATTTAACTTAAAACCTGGTACTAACTTCTAGCATATAATTACAATCCGGCATAGGGTAACCTTTATTTATCTGATAATCTTCATTATTCAAGAGATTATTAATATTTAAAGCAACATTAAAATCTCTTCCCTGGGCTGTAAAGGCTTTACTTACCCGGGCATCAACTACTGTATAATCCTCAAGACTTTCATCAGCCCTTCCACCAACATATCTACCATTTAAACTAATACCATAATCATTCTTAGTATATTTTAATCTTAAATTAGCATTGTGTTTGGCTTCTCCTGCTAATTGTTCTTCCGTTTCTTCATTTATAGAATCAAGATATGTGTAATTCATATTAAATGATAGACATTTATTCAACTGTTTTTCAAATACTAATTCTGCCCCTTTTATAAAAGCTTGTAAATTATATGGCCTCCAAACAAAATCATCTCCTGATGTCCAAAAAATATAATTTTCTATATCTTTTTGAAAAATTGTAAGTCCCGTTTTTACATCTTCTTTTAAATTTGTAATACCTGCTTCATAAGCAATTCCTGTTTCAGGCTTTAAATCAGGATCTCCTTCCGCATACATTGTCACAGGGTAATATAGATCATTATAGGTGGGAGTACGATAAGCTTTACCGGCAGAAAAATGTAGATTAGTTTCTTTATTTAAATTATATACCATACCTAATCTGGGGCTTATTTCAGAGCCGAATTTTTCATGATCATCATAACGAGCACCAATAGTAATTTTTAAAGGCCCTTTTATTTCCCATTCATCATGTATATATACTGCTTTATTTAAAAAATCATGTTCACCATTTTTAGTACTATCTATTTTACTATTTTTAACTTCTAATCCATAAGCAATAGTATGTTCATCAAGATAATTTGTCTTATTAAATTCTAATCCTGTATTATTAGTTTTATGTACATCATCTGTAAAAGCATCACTATATGCTAATTCATGTTGGTTAGAATAAATCATGACAGTAGTATCTGTACAACTTTTATTTTGTTCCCATTTAATATTAATATTTTTATCCATATCATTCTGAATTCCATTAGGGGTACCTGCTAAATCATACATATCATCATAATCACCATCAGAATTTGAATCACTTAACATACCAGGACTTTCTTTATCCGAATCATTATAATGAAAAATTAACACTAAATTTGAATTATTATTTATCTGATGATCAATTTTTGAGAAAAATGACATTTGATCAAAGGCACTATTATCAGCTGGTATTTCTCTAAAACCATCAGAAGCTTTTTTGTTAAGAGTAAAAATCAATCCTGTTTTTCCTTCACGGGCACTATAATTTAATTTTACATCACTTGTATTATAGGAACCATAAGCAACTTTAAATTCAGCGTTAGCTTCTTTATGAATATCTTTAGTTATTATATTAACTACACCACCTAAAGCATTAGCACCATAAATAGCAGAAGCAGGTCCTTTTAAAACTTCAATCTTTTTTACATTACTTAAAGGTAATTGTCCTAAATCAGTATCACCATTCTGAACATTATTTATAGGTTGACCATCCATGAGTACCAATACTTGAGAAGATGCAGAACCGCGAATATGAATCGTCTTTAATCCTGCACCACCATTATCTCTTATATTAACTCCCGATACATCATCTAATAATTCCCCTACATTATCTGCATTTGTATTCTGTACTTCTTCTTCTGTAATAACTTCTATACTAACTGGTGTCTCTGACATTTCTACAGGATATCTGGTAGCAGTAACTACAAGTTCATCCATTGTGAATAGATCATCTTCCTCAGCCATTACTGGAAATATTACTACCAGATTGACAATAATTGATAAAACCAGTATAAAACCAATACCTTTCTTCATTATAAATCCCCCTTGAATTAAGTTCTTTTTCATAACTTTGGCATTAATATTTAACTACTTTTCTATAAAATTATTAATTAAGAATTGTGCTAAAATATGTACTAATTTAAAAACAAGCTATAACAAATCCCCTACAAATCACCTCCCCAAAAGTAAAAACCCAGCTTCGGACAGAAACTGGGTTAAATAAGCAAATTACCCTATCCTGTCTCGAAGATATAGATAAATCATGTAATAGGCAGGTCTCCTGGCTAAAGGCCTGAATAAATTTTGTCTTCCCCTGAATAATATAACTTATCCGGGTGACTTTAATTACATTTAGTAAGCCTCTTACAGTGGCGGACCCGCTCAGGATTTACACCTGATTCCCATTTTAACCCTGCGGCACCTATCACTCATATTAAGTTTTTGATAAAAAGTGAACTCAAACAAAAAATTCCTGTAATCTTACGTTAAATTAATAAAATAGCTTAAAATAAAAAAACCACCTTCCACTTAATAAGGTAGTTTAGCGTCAACTTTCATTGTTATTCTGAAAATATACAACACTAAACTTCGCCACTCTAAGCCGGAGTATATACGAAGAAATATAATAATGGTAAGTCTTCTGACTCCCGGCACAAATGCAATTTCCTTCCCACTTTAAGCAGTGCAAAATGCAAATTAACCGGTTACAGCTGCGACTACAGTAACGGACTTTCACCGTTTTCCTTTTTAAGCTTTTAGCACCATTTATTATTCATTATTTGCTATAATTTTAACATAGATAAGATAGACTGTCAATTAATTCAGAAAGTTTTGTGACCCCCTGTGGTAGTTTTTATTTTTTTCCTTACACTACCTTTTTTTAAACTGCGTCCATAAAAAAGTGCCCTATATCCAAATTTATCTTCAATTTCATCTTTAGTTTTACATATTTTGTTTTCCTTTGTTTTATTAATAAAAAGATTTAATTGTCCAGCTGTATGGGAAGAAAAATTACCCAAAGCAACATTGATCTTACGTACAACTTCTCCCCGGTAATTTTCAGAAAACAAGTCCAGACAGGTCCCATATACATCATGAGTCAAATTTGTATATTGTTTTAAGGTACGCTGAACATAAAAACCGCCATTAAGTTCCTCCCGACTATAACCTATACCAAGACTGATTGTCTTTCCCACTAATCCCTTTTCTCTACTTCTTTTGGCTACCTCTTCACTTAAATCAAATATAACAGTCCTAATCTCTTCTTCATTTTTATAATCATGCAAAAGTGTAATCCCACGTCCTAAGTTTTTGGGCTGTTCCCGGTAATGACCCTCTACTTTTGAAAGATCAATACCACGAGCATGATAATATAATTGACTACCCATAATTCCAAAACGTTTTTCCAGATAAGTAAGAGATAGCTGGGCCAGTTCCCCAACAGTTTTGATTCCCAGTCTATTAAATCTTTTTTTTAGTCTCGATCCTATACCCCAGCATTCATCTAGAGCAAGAGGCCACAATTTATGAGGTACATCATCATAAGTCCATTCTGCAAATCCCTTCTTCTTACCTTCAATATCCATAGCAACTTTAGCTAAAAACATATTGGGACCTAACCCCATACTACAATGTAATCCAAACTTTTTTAATAATTCATTCCTAATTTTCTTTGCTACCTGATATTTATCCCCCAAAAGTCTTTCAGTACCATCTAACTTAAGCCATGATTCATCTATAGAATATACATGAAGAGCATCAAGGGGAACAAAATTGTTAAATAAACGGGTAATTTGAAGGGATGTTTCTAGATACAAACCCATTCTGGCATTAACAATTTTTATCTCGGAATATTCTGGAATTTCATAAAACCTGTTACCGGTCTTGATATTATATTTTTCTTTTAAAAGTGGTGAAGCAGCAAGTACCACTGAACTTTCTCGGTTTTTATCTCCTACTACAGCTAAAAAAACCTTTAACGGATCCATTTCTCTAGCTACAGCCTCAACACTTGCAAAAAATGATTTCATATCTACACATAAAATATTATTATGAGGAAGGTCATCATAATTTATAGAGTTCATAGCCAATCACCTCGAACATATTTTTGCGCTCTAATATAATTATAGAGTACATATGTTCGTTTTGCAAGTGTGAAATCTTACCATATATTAAAATACCCTATCCACAAATTAAATAGGGTATTAAATATTATTTAACTATTATAATTCACAATCAGAAATTCTTTTAAAAATTTTTTTAACAGATAGTACTTCCTTTATTTTCCACACCCCGGTACCTGCAAAAAATAAACCTTCCTTTTTATCTCCAGTCCGGGCTTTCAATAAAGCATCTTTAATACAAAAACTTTCCGTACATTGTTTTAAACATTTTGAACACGTCTCTGGTTCAGGAGCTTCCCCTGCAAGTACCAGTTCTGAAAAAGCAGTTTTTATAGCATTAGCGGGAAAACCAACCGAACTCATTATATTTAATACATCTTCTTTTTTAGCTTTTACACACAATTGTTTGAAAAAATTGTCTACATCTGACTCCTCACTGGCTAAAAATCTTGTGCCCATCTGTACACCATCTAAACCCATCTCAAACATTTTATTAATATCACGAGAAGTAACAACATCTCCTGCTCCAATAACTGGTACATTCACCTTATCTTTAATCTTTTCAACTAATTCCCAGCTATCTTTGTCAGTACCAAGATGGCCACCAGCATTACCACCTTCCACAACAATAGCAGCTGCTCCAAGTTTTTCTGAAATTTTAGCCAACCTTAAAGAAGATACTATAGGTACTATGGGAACATTTGCTTCTTTACCAACAGGAAACATATCTCTAGAAAATCCAGCACCAGAAATTACCAGGTCAATTCCTGCTGTAATTGAAGCCTTAAGTAATTTCATGAAATTTTTGGCCGCAAACATAATATTAACACCAATAATTCCATCAGTCATTTCTTTAGCCTTTTTAATTTCATGTTTTAATTCATCGACTGTAAGAACTGTACCTGCGATTACTCCTATCCCACCTTCATTAGCAACTGCACTTGCCAATTTAGCCATGGATACTTTTATTGCCATTCCACCCTGAATAATCGGATATTTAGGTTGCAAGTTATTTATTTTTAATTTGGGAAATTTAATTGCCAACACTCCTTATAAATACTATCGATTTACTGATTTTATTTCATTATATTATTATAAACAATGGATGTCAAAATAATGCTCTTTATCTCCCAAAACAAATCTCAATTAATCCCTTATAACTACTTTTTACTCACATATTTATAATCTTTAAGCTGGTCATCACTGCTAATAACTTGTTTTTCTTTCTTCTGGACAGGACTATTATCAACTTTTTTAACTTCCTGTAATCTATTCAATTTATTCAACACTCTATTAAAACCTACCAAAATAATGCCCGGTAATAATAAACTTAACGCATCAACCTGGCTAATAACTTCAGCCTCATTCCCATTTACTGAAGACAAATAATTAAAAACAAAATTAGCAATTAAAATAATAAAACCAATAAATATAAGTACTCTTCCTAAAATTAATACCCATTTGCGTTCCATATAATTTTCACTCCCTCTTTGAATTTTTATATTATAATTCTTGAATAATATTTTCATATTCTACTTACATTATTTATCCTCTTATAAATTAAATTGTACATTTTATCTCAAAATCCTCTTAAAAATTTTCAATAAAACGAGTAAAAAATATATAATAAACAAATATTATAATAAAAGTATCTCATTTTAAAAAAATTCTGGGGGTATTGTATGAAAAAATTATTAACTACAATAATTTTATTGGTATTAGTATTTACTCTTGTATCCTGTTCAAGTACTATGGAAACAAAAGAATCATCAATTTTCCAGCAAGGAGAAGTTGAAGACTGCCGGATAACTACCAATAATGTCAGTGTCAAATCTGGAGCGGGACAAAATTTTCAATCAGTTGGACAACTCAAAAAAAATGAAGAAGTTAATGTACTTGATAAGATTCAAAACTGGTATGCCGTTAAATTAGATAACAATCAAGTAGGTTGTATTGATGCCTCTCAGGCTAAACCTATTGTAAAAGAAGGTAAGGAACCAGAACCAGGTAAACCTGCACCTCGCCAGGATCAGCCAAAAGATAGTGATGAAACTGAAATTCAGCCGGCTCAAAATCTATCAAACATGGAAAAACGAATGGTTAATCTGATTAATGAGGAAAGGCGAAAAAATAATTTAAGCCCTCTACAGGTAGATTCAAAATTAACTTCTGTAGCACGAAAGAAAGCACAGGATATGGTGGAAAATAATTATTTCAGTCATTATTCTCCAACCTATGGAAGCCCATTTGATATGCTTGACCGTTTTGAAGTAGAATACCTTCATGCCGGTGAAAACCTGGCTGCAAATTCCTCGGTGCAAAGGGCTCATTCTTCTCTTATGAATTCCAGTGGCCATAGACAAAATATCTTAAGTAAAAAGTTCACTAAAATAGGTATAGGAATTAAAAAAAGTGATAAATATGGATATATATTTGTACAAATGTTTATAAATCAACCAAAATAAATATTGAGCCCCTTTTGTCCGTATATTTATCACGGCATTAGGGGTATTTTTTCCCTTGACATAGACTATTACCAATGCTATAATATTAATCGTATCATAAATAAAGTTAAATTTACGTGCGCCTGTAGCTCAGTCTGGATAGAGCAACGGACTTCTAATCCGTAGGTCTGAGGTTCGAATCCTCACAGGCGTACCATTTTTATATCCCCGGCATAATAGTAATTATCGGGGTTTTTATTTTTTGCCAATCATTACTGATAACAATTAAAAAGTGCCATAAAATAGCCGTTTTATTAAACTTTAGCTCCAAAAAACTCAAAAATGCTGTTATTTAACCATTTTCCTTGATATCGGAAAATTCCAAATCTATTCGGTTTGCCATTTTTAAACTCTTATCAACTCCATGCTTCTTATTATCCATTAGTTTTTTGTCAGGTAGTTTTATAATGAATTCACTTCCCTCTTGTGGTTTACTATTTAAAATAATTTCTCCATCATGCATATCTACAATTAATTTAGCAATAGAAAGCCCTAAACCACTTCCTTCATTCTCACGGGTTAAAGATATATCCAGTCTATGAAATTTATCGAAAATTTTATCTTGCTTATCTCTCGGGATACCCACTCCTGTATCCTTTACAGCTATAATCACTTCATTGGTTTCACAGTGTATATTTACCTCTATTCTATCTCCCGGGTCTGTATATTTAATAGCATTGGATAATAAATTAATAATTAATCTTTCAATTTCAAAGGAATCAATAGCTATTACTTTTTCTTCTATTTCTGACTTAAATTTTAACT
>CAYRVO010000038.1:0-8980 GCA_964427565.1 uncultured Halanaerobiales bacterium
CTACCACCTTTACTTCTTTTAATAGCCATTATATTTTTTATTGATTTCAAATTATATTTATCTATAAAATATTTGGCAGAAATTACTTTAAGCCAGCGAAAAGTATTAATGCTACTATATTTAGTATAATAATCAGTTTTTTCCTTATCTAATATCCAGTTATATAGTCTAAAGGGGAAAAGCGGAAAACTTAAGCTATCATCATTTATATTTTTTACTCCCTCTAAATATCTCACTTTAGTTCCCCATATATCTTCACTGCTTTCAGTATATCCACCACTGTTACTACTAAAAACTGCATTAATAAGATTATTATTACTTGTAATTACTTCCCCCTGTGTTGCTTGAATAGCTCTATATGTCCGGCTGTTTTCAACATTTACTCCCCTATATACAGCACAGTGTACTCCATCACAGAGATCAAATAAATCATGACGATTTAATTTTTTGTTTTTAAGGGCATAGGTTCTTGCTGCTATACTTTGTGCTTTAATTGCTTCTTTTGGCCACCAGGAAGGTATTTCGGATGGTACAACTGATAACAGATATTCCTCAATGTTAACAATATTAATCAAACTAAACTTTTCATTTTTTTCTTTACATAATTCTATTTGACCTCTATATTGTCTATTTTCAGTGCCTGCCCAAAAGTATCCCCTACCATATGAAACAGCAAATATTACAAATTGATTAGTATTTATCAAGATATTTTCACTTTGTATTTTTTTATTTGTATTATCTTCACTGGAAAATAGATAATATCCATCTTCATATTTTACTTCCCATATATTCCTGGCAGATCCTTTAAACAAAATTTCATTATTATTTTTATTTATAACATTAAAAGAATCTTTTGATTTAAAAACTACACGTGAAATCTTATCCAGCAACCCTATCTTCAATCCTGGAATTTTTTTATTATTATTGATAGGTCTTAATTCTTTCCACTTAACTTTATTATCGATATCAATTTTTTCTTTTTTCTTTTTCTTTAATTCAGGATAATTATCCACCATATTCTTGATTTTTTTCTTTGCTTTAGTACTTTCAATTCCACTTGTAAGAGATTTTTCCCAGTAAAGATAAGCCATATTAATATTATCTAACTGTTCATAACATACTGCCATTTTAGTATAAAAAAGTGATAAACTACCATCTTTTTTTAATGCTTTCTTATAATAATTCAATGCCTCTTTGTAATTATCAAATTTGTAATAAACATTTGCTTTGCCCAGATAGTTTAATATATTATTAGAATAATTTTCAATCCCTTTTTCATAATTTTTCATTGCTTTTTGATAGCTACCTTCCCTAATATATATTTCACCCAAATAATAATATAATTTTGACAATTCAAATTTATCAAGTTTTTTTTCTTTCTTCTTATTTATAATTTGCTGTAATACATCTTTAGCTTTTTTATACATATCAAATTGATATAAGGTAATCCCATATTTATATTTTAGTGTACTATTATTTTTATCTATTTTTAATAATTTTTTATAATCTTTAAGTACCTGATCTTTATTACCCAGTTCTTTATTAATAATAATATTATTTTTTAGAGCATTTATATTATCTGAATCATTTTTTAATACTAAATTAAATTTTTCACTACTTTTCTTTAAATTACCGTTATAATAATGTTTTTTACCTAAACTCAATAACTTTTCTATATCTATTTTTTGGGCCTTCATTACTTCAAAATCTGTATTAGTAGTTATAAAACTGATAAATATACCAATTAATATTAAGTAAATATAATACCTTCTTTTCATTATTAAATCCTCCTGATTTATATATTACATATTTTAATAAATTATCCTTCTGGTAATTTTTTGAATTTTTTGCAGGAATTACATAACTGTAAGAGAATAAAATATTATAAGACAGAGAAAGGAGGAAAAATATGGATTCCAAAGAAACTTATACAACTTCTGAAGCAGCAAAGTTAATTGGTGTAGCCCCTTCTACCCTTCGCTATTGGGAATCCGAATTAGCAAATCACATAAATATAACAAGAGATACAAATGGTTATAGACAGTATAAACCAGAAAATATTGATAAACTAGAAAAAATAAAAGAATATCTATATGATCAAAACTATTCTATAAAACAGGTTAGAGAAATATTGAATTTAGAAGATAGTAAACAAAAAATAGCAGCAGCCCTTGTTGGTGAAACAGATGAAAGAATTAGTTCTCTTGTATCCATCTTAATTGATAAGATTGACGGTCTAGAAGAAGGTATAAATAATTTACAGGAAGGTCAGCAAAATTTAAAAGAAGAATATCTACAGGCAATTAAATTACTGAATATAACTTCAGAAAGAAGGGACAGAGAACTAATTCAAAAAATAAGAAAAAGCCTCGATTCAAAAGAAGAATCTAATAAAAATATATTACATAAATTTCTACCATGGACTGATTAAGATTAATAAAAGGAAATTATAATACTTCACTTGCTATACGTGCTAATTCTGACCTCTCTCCTTTTTTAAGCATTATATGGCCGGCAATTTTTTGATTATGAAATTTATGTGCTAAATATGTTAAGCCATTATTTCGAAGATCAAGATAAGGATTATCTATCTGAAATGGATCCCCAGTTAATACAATTTTAGTCTTCTTGCCGGCCCGTGTAATTATTGTTTTGATTTCATGTTTTGAAAGGTTTTGTGCTTCATCTACTATAATAAATTGTTCAGGTACAGATCGTCCCCGAATATATGTTAAGGCCTCTATTTGAATTAAATCTTTATCTACAAGCTTTTCAAAGGACATTTTAGAGTTTTTATTATTCTGCATTATAAAATCCAGATTATCAAAAATTGGTTGCATCCAGGGCTGTAATTTTTCTTCTTTACTGCCCGGTAGAAAACCTATGTCTTTTCCCATAGGAATAACCGGTCTTGTTATAAGCAATCTACTGTATTTATTATTTAATACTTTTTCTAAACCAGCAGCCAGAGCCAGTAATGTTTTACCTGTACCTGCTTTACCAGCTAAAGTAACAAGTCTAATATCTTCAGACATTAAAAGTTCTATTGCAAATTTCTGTTCTCTATTGCGAGGTCTAATTTTTACTGGATTTGTTTTACTAAATCTTAATGGCCTGAGTTTATTTTCATCTAAAATCGTTAAAGCTCTAGAATTATCATTATCAACTGCATTTAACTGAACCATTTCATTAGGTGAAAGGTCTATATCTTTTTCTATTTCTTTCCTGCTCAAACTATTATTTTCATATAATTTTTCTATTGTTAATGATTTCATATTGATTTCTTTAAACCCTGAATATATATTTTCTTCAGATAATCTATTTGAACGATATTCTTCTGCATCAAGACCAAAGGCATTAGCAATTAATCTAATATTTATATCTTCTGAAACCAGAATAACTTTTCTATTATTTTTATCATTATTTATTCTTATTGCTGTAGATATAATTCTATTATCCATTTTATTAGGGCTTAAACCACGAGGAAGTTTTACATCTTCTTCATCAATAGCTATTTTTAAACTCCCACCTGTTTTTAATTTAACTCCCCTATCCAGTTTACCCTTTTTGCTTAGTTTATCTAATATTCTAGATGTTTCCCGAGCATTATAACCAATACCATTTTTCCTTTTTTTCTGATCATCAATTTCTTCTACAACTGCTAGCGGAATTACAATATCATTTTCTTCAAATTTATAGATAGCATGAGGATCATTTAAAAGAACATTTGTATCAATAACAAAAATTTTCTTCATATATATAATAAGCCTCCTATAAATTATATTGTAAGTTTCTTATTCATAATTTGCTACTTTTAATCAATTATTAAACATTTCGAATTATTAATTTACCATAATGTTAATTCTGTTGGTTTATCAAATTTACGTTCTAATTGTTTACCTTTCATTTCTGTAATAATAGCCTCAGATGCAAATATTTTTGTTCCTTCTGCTAGATGTCCACCATATGTTTTCCCTTCCTTATCAGCAAATACAATATGAGCATGAATCATAGGCTTATCATCCAAAATTGATATATTTCCTATACAGCTAACTATTTCAAGATTTTCTTTAATCTTATTATGTTCATATACTTTTTTGTCCTGGTTATAATAACCAAATCTTGCTTCTGTAACTGCACCAATAACTTCAACTTTACCTATAGAAATATTATTTTTTTCTACAACTTTTTGTAATTCAAACAGTAAATCTTCTCCTTTTTGTAGCCTACCCATCAATATTTTTTCCTGTTGATATGTATTCATTTTCTCACTCCTTAATATTTATAATTTGTTTTTTATACGTTTATAATTTTTTTGTGCTTTATTATAATTAGGATCTATCCTTAATGCCTTTTTAAAATATTTAGCTGCTTCTTTAAATAAACCCATATTTTCACTGACAATACCAAGATTATTATATATATATGGTACCTGTGGTTGCATATTAACTGCCTTCTGTAAATATTTGCGGGCATCTTGATAGTTTCCCAATTTCAAATGACTATAACCAAGATTATTTAATACATAATAATTTTTCTTATTAATATCTGCTGCTTTTTTAAAATTATTTATTGCTTGTGTTATATCCCCGTTATTTAACTTTAATAACCCTATTATATTATATACCTGTTCATCCTTGTTTTTACAACTATCTGCTTCCATTAAATACTTTTCTGCTAATTCATATTTTTGAAGATAATAACTACTACGCCCTAAATTTAATAAAATTTTGTACTTTTCTGGCTTAAGATTATTTGCCTTTTTAAAAGATTTAAATGCAAGTTTATTTTGTTCCAATTTTAAATAGTTTAAACCTAAATAATAATAGGATAAATAATAATCTTTATTTTTAGTTACATACTCTGTAAAAAAATCTATGGATTGCAGATAATTATTTTTTTCATACATCTTTATACCTTGATTATATAGACTTTGATCACCATATACACTTATTGAAAAAGAAAATATATATATTAATATAAATAGAACTGAAAAATATTTTTTCATTTTAATTCCCCCTGGAATCCTATTATTAGTATTGTTATTCAGTAAAATATTCACACAGATGATTAAGGGGACAGGACTTACATCTTGGACTACGTGCTTTACATATTTCTCTTCCCAAATATATTAAAATATGATGTATATCCCCCCATAATTCTTCAGGTATTATATTTTGAAGCTGTTTTTCTACTTCCTTTACATTGTTACTATTGGCAAGTCCAATTCTATTTGCAACTCTAAACACATGTGTATCAACCGGTATTGTATTTATACCAAATGCACAGACTAATATTACATTTGCTGTTTTTCTTCCTACCCCCGGTAGTTTCATTAATTCTTCTCTTGTAGCAGGTACTTGCCCCTGATATTCTTTTAATAATATTTTACTGGTTTCTATAATATACTTACTTTTATTACGATAGAGACCAATACTACATATCCTGTCTTCTAGTTCTTCTCTTTTTAATTTACTGAAATCACGTGCAGTATTATATTTTTTAAAAAGTTTTTTTGTTACCTTGTTAACCTGTTTATCAGTAGTTTGAGCAGACATTATTGTTGCAACTAATAATTCAAATTGTGTCGAAAATTCAAGCGTTGTTTGCGGTAGTGGATATCTTTCGGTAAGTATATTAAGTATTTTATTTACTTTAGTACCTTCCAATTTATCAACTCCTCTGGACTTATTAAATAAAAAATGTTAATATTAAAAATAGCTATAACCTTTATAAGTAACTTCATATATAGCTTTATTATAACATAAAATTAATGTTAGTAAAATAAGGAGATTTATAAAGTTTATGGTGAAAATCCAGGGAGGTTCATTAATATGAAAAAAATTATAGGTATCGATATAGATGGTGTATTGACACATGAAAAAGAAAATGGAAATAATATCTGGCAGATGAAACTTGCTGAATATCTTGATAAAGACATTACTCGCAGTAAGGATGAATATAATTTTAAAAAGGCGTTTAATTTAACAGATAGAGAGTTAGAGGGCTTTATAGATAAACATCTTGCTAATATATATAAAAATCTCAAACCCGCTCCCGGGGCTTTAGATACACTTTTGAAATTAAGAAAATTAGATTTTAAAATTATTTTAATAACAGCTAGAGAAAAAGAGTATAAAAAAATAACTGAAAATTGGCTTGTCAAATATAATATACCGTATGATTCTCTTTATCATGAAGATAATAAAGCACCTCTAGCTTTAGATAATAATATTCAATTATTTATAGAAGATAATAAAAATAATGCCCTACAGTTACTAAAAAATAATATCCCTGTTATTTTAATTAATAAATATCACAATCAAAACATAAAAGAAAAAGAAAATATATATAGAGTAAATAATTGGCAACAAATAGCAAACATTATCTGTGAGCTTTATGATATCGGTGATAAACAATTAATTATCTAAAAACACTGCCTCCAATAAACTCGCGAAGAATTGATGTATTGGGGATATCTTTTACAGTCATTGATTTAAAATAAGCCAGTATCTCAAGTAATCTCTGTGCTTCATAATATATTTTGTTGTTGCTTTTTATCTTTTTCAAAAGTGGTTCTACATAACTTTTCAGAGCAGCCAGTTCATATATTAAGGCTGAATTAAACATAATATCTGCATTTTCTTGATAGGGAAAAATGTTCTTCTCTTCTCCTTTTCTTACAGATGGCCACCAGGTTAGAGTTTTTTTAGCAGAATGGCCGCGAAAATGATTATCACGTACAATTCTTCTTATAACCCTGGTATCAGTTGTTGGTATACGGTTATGTCTATCAATATTTAATTGTGTCAAAGCACTAACATAAATTTTAAACTTATGATCCCCGGGTATAACTCTGCTTAATTTATCATTTAAAGCATGTATTCCTTCTATTAATAATGGTTGATTATCATCTAATTGCAGAAATCTACCATTATATTCCCTTTTTCCGGTTTTGAAATTAAATTCTGGTATTTCTACTCTCCTATTTTGTAATAATTTTATAAGATGATTATTGAATAATTCAAGATCAACTGCTTCTAAAGCTTCAAAATCATACTCACCATTTTCATCACGGGGAGTTTCTTCTCTACTTACAAAGTAATCATCAATTGAAATCAAAACAGGCTTTAAGCCATTTACCTTTAATTGTGTTGATAATCTTCTCGTAAAAGTAGTTTTACCGGATGAAGAAGGACCTGCAATTAATATTATCCTCTTTTCTGATATATTTTTATATATTTCATCGGCTATTAAAGCTACATTCTTTTCATGTAAGCCCTCTGATATTCTTATTAATTCAAGATAATTATCCTGTTTAATAATATTATTCAATTCATTTACACTTGCAACCTCAAGTATATTACCCAGTTTTTCATATTCCATAAATATATTAGCTAATTTAGGCTGTTCTTTAAACTTAGGAACATTATAAGGCTCTTTTTTTTGGGGAAATAATAATATGAATCCTGGATATCTGTATTTTAAATCAAATTTTTTTAGATATTTTGTACCGGGAACCATATGATAAAAGAAATAATCATAATATCCATCAAGTTCATAAATTGTAAAATATTTCTGATCAATATTTTTAATACCATTAATGCGATCATAAAAACCCTGTTTTCTATATATGTTTATAACTTTTTCTTTTTTAAATTTATGCTTTATTATCGGCAAATCTTTCTTAACTAATTTTCTCATATAAGAGTATATCTCTCTTATTTCATTATTTGTTAAGATAGCTCCCTTTTTTTTCAGTTCACAATACATACCATTACTTAAAGAATGCTCTATAGAAAGTATTGAACCGGGAAATATTTGATATATTGCCTTAGCCATCAATAAAAATAAACTCCTTCGGTATATACGATTACCAAGAACATTACTTACATTCAAAAATTTTATTTTACAGTCATTTTTAAGTTTATAATTTAATTCTTTGATATTATTATTAACAATTGCTGCAACAATGATATCTTGATTTTCTAAATTCAACTCATCTATAAGTTCTTTTAAGTTTTTCCCTTTGTTCATACTTTGTCTCTCATTATTTACAAAAACATCAATCATCCTGCTTCCTCCTCAATACTTTAATTGCCCAGTTAACATATTTTTTAATTAAATTAGATTTATTTATATTATTATTCTGCAAATAATTAAGATACTTCTTTTTACCACTATTGGCCATAACTATAATTGCATTTCTTTTTATTGTCTCTAAACCACGCCAGTTTATTGCTGATTCTTTCCACTCCCGGGGAAATCTATTAAAATTTATAATATCAATTAAATTATCATCAAGGCAAGGATTAAATTCAGTTTCTGTTTTTAATGTTATATTTTTATTATATGGACAATTTAATTGACAGATATCACACCCCCATAAACTATTTCCTATTGCCAATCTTTCTGCTCTTCTTAAATCTCCTTTTTTTTGTGTTAAAAAACTTATACATAAACTAGTATCAAGATAATATGGTCTTTTTAAGGCACCTGTAGGACATTTATTAATACATATCCTGCATTCACCACAACCATCTTTATGTGGTTTATCATAATCAAGTTTAAGGCTGGTTAAAATTTCTCCCAGGACCAGATAAGAACCATAAGTAGGATTTATCAGTAGATTGTTTTTACCTATCCATCCTAGCCCTGCTTTTCTAGCAATCTCTTTTTCTACTATAGGTGCAGTATCAGAATAAAATATTATATCTGCATTTTCATCAATTTTTTTTATATAATTTTTTAATTTTTCCATTTTTTTTCTCATTACTTTATGATAATCCTTACCCCGCGCATATTTAGCAATTTTAAATTCCTTTTTACTATCTTTTATATCACTAGCATATGATAAAGCAAGCGAGATTATAGAATTAACTGATTTCAGATGCACTTCTGGTGTAGTCAATAATTTAATATTTTCTGTTACCATATCGGGCAATTTATTATTATTTTTTCTCTTCTGTAATATATTATA
>CAYRVO010000039.1:0-8934 GCA_964427565.1 uncultured Halanaerobiales bacterium
GAAAAGAAATATAGAAGATATTTTGAAATGGCTGAAAGGGCAAAGGGTGTAACCGGTGAAAACTTTTTGCAGTTGTTGGAAAGAAGGATTGACAATGTAGTATATAGAATGGGGTTTGCTACTTCTCGCAGGGAAGCAAGACAGTTTGTATTACATGGACACATCTATGTAAATGACAGGCGAGTAGGTGTCCCTTCCTATCAGATAGATGTAGGTGATGTTATTAAGGTAAAAGATTCAAGCCGTAAATCTAAAAGATTTAAGGAAGTATTTGAACTGAATTCAGAATTAACTCCTCCGGGATGGTTATCGGTCAATATGGAAAAGGCTGAAGGTAAAATTGTTTCTCTTCCTGAAAGGGAGGATATTGATTACCCTGTAGAAGAACATCTGATTGTTGAGTATTATTCCCGCTAATTTCATAGTTTATAAAGGAGGGGATTAATCGTATATGATTGAAATAGAAAAGCCACAGATTGAAAGAGTAGAAAGTGATGAAAAGTATGGTGAATACGAAATTGCGCCTTTGGAAAGAGGATATGGTATTACTCTCGGTAATTCTCTGCGCAGGATTTTATTATCTTCATTACCGGGAGTAGCAATAACATCTGTGAAAATTGAAGGTATAAAACATGAATTCTCTTCAATACCAGGTGTATATGAAGATGTAACCGATATTATTTTGAATTTAAAAGAAGTTGTATTAAAATATGATGGTGAAAATATTGAAACTATTAATCTGGAAATTGAAGGTGAAGGAGAAATTACAGCTGGGGATTTTAAAACATCAGCAGATATAGAAATAATAAATCCCGATCATCATATTGCAACACTGGCTGAAGATGGAAAAATAATTTTAGAAGCTACTATTGAAAGAGGAAGAGGTTATGTTACAGCTGAAGAAAATAAGAAACATTTTGATAAAATAATAGGTTTAATACCTATAGATTCTTCTTTCAGTCCTATTGATAGAGCGAATTTCCAGGTTGAAGATACCAGAGTGGGACAGGTAACTGACTTTGATAGATTAATTCTTGAAGTGCAGACAGATGGTAGCATCCATCCTGACGATGCTATAAGTTTGGCTGCCAAGATAATGGTTGAACACCTTGATTTATTTATTAACCTTACAGATGAAGTAGATGATGTGGAAATCATGGTTGAGAAAGAAGAAGAAGAAAAAGACAAAATACTGGATACTACAATCGAAGAACTTGAATTGTCTGTACGTTCTTCAAATTGCTTAAAAAGAGCCGGTATAAATAATGTGGGTGAATTAACTGAAAAAACCGAAGATGATCTAATGAAAGTTAGAAATCTTGGAAAAAAATCGCTACAGGAAATTAAAGATAAGATAAATGAATTAGATCTGAAATTAAAAGAACCGGAAGTGTAAGGAGGGATTTAGTATGCCAAATCGAAAATTAAGTAAAAATAGTTCTCACCGTAAAGCGATGTTTAGAAATATGTTGACTGATTTTTTTCGTCATGAGCAGATAGAAACTTCTCTAACTAAAGCTAAAGAGCTACAACCCCAGGCGGAAAAATTAATTACTACTGCCAGAAACAGCAATTTAAATGCAAGAAGAAAGGTTCTTAAAGTTATTAGAGATAAAGAAGTAGTAAAGAAATTATTTGATGAAATAGCTCCCCAATATATAGATCGGCCAGGAGGATATACCAAAATTTTAAAGATGTATCCCCGTAGGGGAGATGCTTCCGAGAGGGCGATAATTAAGTTAGTTGAATAGTAGGTGTAATAATGAGTCTTATTGAATTAAAAGAAGTTCTTTTTAAATACAAAGAGATGGAAGAACCAGCATTAAAAAATTTAAATTTATCTATTGAAGCCGGGGAATTTGTATCTATTATAGGATCAAATGGATCGGGGAAATCCACCCTGGCTAAATTATTAAATGTATTATTATTACCTACTGAAGGTCTTATAACCATAAATGGTCTGGATACTACTGAACTTAATAATAAATGGGAAATAAGGCAAAATATAGGAATGGTTTTTCAAAATCCGGATAATCAGCTGGTAGCAACAACAATTGAAAATGATGTAGCTTTTGGTCCAGAAAATTTAGGAATTCCCGGGCCAGAAATAAGGAAAAGAGTTGATAAAGCATTAACAATGGTTGGTATGGATGGATTTCAGCAACATAGTCCCTATAATTTATCTGGGGGGCAGAAACAAAGGGTTGCAATTGCCGGGGTTATAGCAATGGAGCCTTCCTGTCTGGTATTAGATGAGCCAACAGCAATGCTTGATCCGAAAGGCAGGGAGGAAGTGATGAATACTATATCATATTTAAATAAAGAAAAAAATATAACAATAATCCATATAACACATTTCATGGAAGAAGCCTGTCAGGCTGAAAAAGTTTTTGTTATGCATGAAGGCCAAATAAGTAAGCAGGGAAAACCACTTAATGTTTTTAGTGATATGCAGACTTTAAAGGAAATTAACCTTGATGTACCTGTTTCTGTAGAACTTGCAGAATATTTGCGAGAGAATGGTGTTGAAATTCCACCGGTAATTAATATGAAAGAATTGGTGGATTTTATATGCAAATTAAGTTAAAAGATATTACCCATATTTATGATCAGAATGAGTCTATAAAAGCACTTACTAATGTAAATCTTAGTATAAGTAATAATGAATTTATTGGTATAGTAGGACATACTGGTTCGGGTAAATCAACACTTGTACAGTTACTGAATGGATTAATAAAACCAACCAGAGGTAAAGTTATTGTTGATGGAACAGATATTACCAGTGGTAAGAGGAATTTGAAAGATATAAGACAGAAAATAGGGATTGTATTTCAGTATCCGGAAAACCAGTTATTTGAAGAAACTGTCTATGATGATATAGCTTTTGGACCTAGAAATTTAAATCTAGATAAAGAGGAAATAGAAAAAAGAGTAAAAGTTGCTTTAAAATTAGTAGATCTTAATTATGAAAATTTTAAGGATAGATCGCCATTCAATTTGAGTGGTGGTCAAAAACGTAAAGTGGCGATTGCGGGAGTTTTAGCCATGAGGCCTCAAGTATTAATCCTCGATGAACCAACAGCTGGATTAGATCCTCAGGGCCGAAGACAACTTTTGAATTTACTGAACAGGCTTTATAATAATTATGAGATGACAGTAATTTTAATTTCACACAGAATGGAAGAAATTGCTTTACTTTCAACCCGTGTTATTGTGATGGATGAAGGGAAAATTATTCTGGATGGTACTCCTTCAGAAGTATTTTATAGTCGAGAAAAGATGCAGAATTTGGGGCTTGATTTACCGCAAATAACAACTATTTTAAGAAAATTAACAGAAAAGGGATTGAATGTAAAAACAGATGTCTTTTCAATACCAGAAGCAGCAGAAGAGATTCTGGGAGAATTGAGGAGAAGAGAGACATGTTAAAGGATATAACAATTGGTCAGTATATACCGGGTAATTCGATAATACACAGATTAGATCCCCGAGTTAAGATGATTAATGTAATTATACTCATTATCTCACTGTTTTTAATAGCTAGATTTAATGGTTTTGGTATTTATATGGTTTTTATTATATTTACAATAATTATTGCTAAATTGCCTATAAAAAGGGTTTTAAAAGGTTTAAAACCAATTATGTTCCTGGTTTTACTTACGTTGTTACTTCATATTTTTATGACCAAAGGTGGAGAAGTATTATGGCAGTGGAGATTTTTAAGTATTGAGGAAGAAGGATTAATGACCGGCTTTTTTATGGTCAGCAGAATTTTATTGTTAATATTAGTTACTTCCATATTAACACTTACAACTTCTCCTTTACAGTTAACTGACGGAATAGAATATTTATTAAGTCCCTTAAAGAGATTTGGCGTACCAGCATCAGAATTATCAATGATGATGACAATTGCATTGCGTTTTATTCCTACATTACTGGAGGAAGCGGAAAAAATTATGAAAGCCCAGAAAGCAAGAGGAGCAGATTTTGAAAGTGGTAATATTATACAGAGGGCTAAGAGTTTAATTCCTCTGTTAGTACCGTTGTTTGTAAGTGCATTTCGAAGGGCTGATGATCTTGCGCTGGCTATGGAGGCCAGGTGTTATCAGGGTGGAGAAGACAGGACAAGACTGCATGAATTGAAAATAGAAACAATGGATATAGTATCTTTAATAATTTCAATTGTAATAGCAATAATAGTAAGTTTCTATTGATAAATTGAATTTTATAATGAATATTTTGCTAATATTCGGAGTGTAGATTACATGAGAAACATTAAAATCAGTCTGGAATATGATGGGACCAATTACAGTGGCTGGCAGTGGCAAAAAGATACTGACTTGACAATACAGCAAGTTTTGGAAGACTGTTTAACAAAACTTAACAAATCTAAAGTAAAGGTGATTGGTGCAGGTAGGACAGATGCAGGTGTTCATGCGGAAAATCAGGTTGCAAATTTTGAACTGGATGTTCCCATACCATTAAAAAATATTAATAAGGCGATAAATACTATTTTACCTAAGGATATAAGATGTAAAGATCCTGAAATAATGCCCCAGGATTTTCATGCTCGTTATGATGCTAAGGGAAAAAAATACCGTTATCGAATATCAAATCAGAGCTATTTATCAGTATTTAAACGTAATTACGTGTATAATATTTATCAGAAAATAAATTTTGCTAAAATGGCAAAGGCAATAAAATTTTTTGAAGGAAAACATGACTTTGCTTCTTTTATGGCCAGTGGTAGTGATATTGAGAATACAGTTAGGACAATAAATAAAATAGAAATGTTGCAATATGATGATGAATACTGGATTGTAATAATCGGTAATGGTTTTTTATATAAAATGGTCAGAATAATAGTAGGTACCCTTATTGAAGTAGGGCTGGATAAAAAAGAAATTAGAGATATACCTTATATTTTTGCAGATCAGGACAGAGTAAAAGCAGGTTTTACAGCACCGGCAAAAGGTTTAACAATGGTAAAGGTTTATTATTAATTCTTGACAATAAAATATAATTATATTAAAATTATTATGGAATAATTTATAATAATTGCCCCGTTACGGTAAAAATACACTGTATGATAAAGGAGGGAATAAGGATGACAACATATATGGCAAAACCCGGTGAAATAAAAAGAGATTGGTATGTGGTTGATGCTGCAGGGAAAACACTTGGCCGTCTTGCTTCAAAAATAGCACAAGTTCTCAGGGGAAAACATAAACCAATATATACACCTCATGTAGATACTGGAGATTTTGTGATAGTTATAAATGCAGACAAGATAGTATTAACAGGTAACAAAGAAAAGCAAAAAAAGTATTATAGGCATAGTGGATATCCAGGTGGAATGACAGAAATTACCTATGAAGAATTACGCCTAAAAGAACCAGAATTTATTATTAAGAAAGCAGTTAAAGGTATGATTCCTCACAATAAATTAGGTAAAAAGATGATTAAAAAGCTAAAAGTTTATGCTGGAGATGAACATCCACATCAGGCACAACAGCCTGAGGAACTTGAAATATAAATAGTGAAAGGAGGAAGTTTAATGGCAAATAATGTTCAATACTGGGGTACTGGACGAAGAAAGACAGCAACTGCTAGAGTAAGATTGGTTCCCGGTAATGGTGAAATAGAAGTTAATGATGAAGAATTGGATAAGTACTTTTATCGTTTATCTTTAAAAAAGGATATAAAATCACCTCTGGAGATTACAAATAATTTAGATAAATTTGATATATATGTCAACGTAAATGGTGGTGGCCTATCAGGTCAGGCAGGAGCTATTCGTCATGGTATTGCTAGGGCTCTGCTTGAAGTTGATAAAGATTTCCGGAAACCATTGAAAAAAGCAGGATTCCTGACAAGAGATTCAAGAATGAAAGAAAGAAAAAAATATGGACTCAAGAAAGCCCGGAAAGCACCACAATTTTCCAAGAGATAATAATTCGAATCACAAAATTAATGAAATTAAAAAAATATATATGTTTAATTTACAGCAAAGAGAGGAAATCCTCTCTTTTTTTTTATTTCAAGAAATCTCATAATTGAATTGTTAACAGGCAGATTCTATTAAAACCAATGTATAATAAAGAAGGAATTAAATATTTTTTTTAGAACTATAATAAAAAAGAGAGGAATGATGAAAATGGGAGTAGTTATGGCTGGATTATCTCCTCATCCTCCATTAATAGTTCCTGAGATTGGTGGGGATAGGAGGCATGAAGTACAGGCAACAATCGATAGCTTAAAAGAACTAGCTAAAGAGATTAAAGATAAAGAACCAGAGTTAATAATAACTATTAGTCCTCATGGTCCTGTTTTTAAAGATGTTATAACCACTTTTGGCAAACAGTGTTTAGAGGGTGATTTCAGGGATTTTGGTCATCCAGAAGTATCTTTTGAAGTTAGATCTAATACTGATTTTACAATGAAATTGCAGGAAAACTCCAAAAAAGAAAATATTGAGTTGCTTAATTTAGCTTCAGAGCATGTAAATGGATATAATTCTTTAACTCAAAAACCTCATTTAGATCATGGTGTACTTGTTCCCCTGTATTTTTTGCGTCAGGCTGGAATAGAGACACCACTGGTTGCTTTAACAATGGGTTTACTGGAATATAGGAAATTATATGATTTTGGTCAGATTATTCAGGATACACTGGTAGAGATGGGTATAAATGCTGTAGTTATAGCAAGTGGAGACCTTTCACATCGTTTAACACCTGGAGCTCCGGCAGGTTTTAATCCCCATGGAAAAGAATTTGATCAAAAATTTGTTGATCTAATTTCTCAAAATAGATTCGAAGAATTACTTGAAATTGATGATGGATTGATAAAAAAAGCAGGTGAATGTGGATTAAGACCAACTATTATTATGCTGGGTTCATTGAGGAATCTTGATTTTATAACTGAAATTAAGTCATATGAAGGTCCTTTTGGTGTAGGTTATGCTGTTGCAGGTTTTTACAGGGAGGAGGAAGCAGATAATGACAGACAAACATGAATATATAGAAATTGCAAGAAAAGCGATCAGAAAATATGTTAATGATGGTCAGAAAATAGATTTAGATGGTGAAATTAACCCTGAGCTAAAAGAAGAGGCAGGAGTATTTGTTTCTCTAAAAAAGAAAGGGCAACTGAGAGGATGTATTGGGACTATACAGCCGACTCAAGATAATTTGGGTCGGGAAATTATAAATAATGCTATAAGTGCTGCTACTCGTGACCCCAGATTTAACCCTGTGAGGGCTGAGGAAATAGATGAACTTGATATAAGTGTTGATGTAATGGGAGAACCCGAAAAAATTGATAACCCTCAACAGCTTGATACACAGAAATTTGGTGTCATAGTAAAGGAGGGACAGCGAAGTGGATTATTGTTACCTAATTTAGAAGGAATAGATGCAATAGAAGAACAGATAGATATAGCCCGACGTAAGGCAGGAATCGGTAGAAATGAAGATATTGAATTATATAGATTCAGGGTGCAGAGATATGAATAAAGAACAAGCAGACTATTACAGGAAACTGGATAATAATCAGGTCCAATGTTTACTCTGTCCCCATATCTGTAATATTTCTGAAGGGGATACTGGTTTATGTGGTGTTCGGACAAATAAAAATGGGGAATTGTATAGTGAAAACTATGCTCGTATAAGTTCTATCGGTATTGATCCTATAGAAAAAAAGCCCTTATATCACTTTTTACCGGGTTGTGAAATTTTATCAATAGGTACTACTGGTTGTAATTTAAGCTGTAGTTTTTGTCAGAACTGGAGAATAAGTCAGGAAAAACCTAAACTAAGAAAATTAAATCCAGAAGAAGTTATTGATTTAGCTCAAAAGAAAGATGTTATAGGTATTGCTTATACTTATTCTGAACCTTCTGTATGGTTTGAATATGTTAGAGATACTGCCCGATTGGCTAAAGAAGCAAGTCTAAAAAATGTACTGGTTTCTAATGGTTTTATAAATCAGAAACCACTACAGGATTTATTACCCTATATCGATGCAGCAAATATTGATTTAAAATCCATAAAAAATGAGTTTTATCATAAATATTGTAATGGACAAGAAGAACCCGTTAAAAGGAATATAAAGTTATTGGAGGATAATATACATTTAGAGATAACAACACTCCTTATTACCGGTTTAAATGACTCACAGCAAGAGCTAAAAGAACTTTTTACCTTTATAAAAGATATTAATCCAGAAATCCCTCTTCATCTTTCACGTTATTTTCCGGCCTATCAGATGGATAAACCTCCTACTCCGGTAAAAAAAATGAAGGATGCTTACAGCTTGGCTAAAAAACATCTGGCTAATGTGTATCTTGGCAATGTCAATGTAAAGAATACTGCTAATACTTACTGTCCAGATTGTGAGGAAGAGTTAATAGTTCGTAATGGTTACTATACTAGTAATATAATTGAAGCTGCTCACTGCCCTGATTGTGGTAGGAAAATTTATGGAGAATTTAATTAAAAATAGGTTATATTATTATCGTTTTATATATAAGTGTCTTGTTTATGAAAGATCCTTATATAAAAAAACAAGTTAATATAAATAGATTTTTAAAATTTTTAAGGCTGGTATATACCAGCCTTTTATTTTTAAATTTACAATGTATGATTAAAGTTTTATATAATTCCAGCCATATATGTAAGTTATAAGCAGTGTATATGAGGCAGCTAAAAATAAAGAAGAAGCCAAAACGGATTTTTCTGATTTAATATATAAAAAGAGGACAATAAGGCCAATTATAAAATTAATTAGTATTCTCGAGGGATTAAATTCTACTAGCAGAATAGAATAAAATAGTGAAGATAGAATGACTGCTAAATATATGTTTAAAAAATGATTAAAGAGTTCAAAGACAATCTTATTTAATATAAGCATTTCTGCCACAGCAATAATAAAAGT
>CAYRVO010000040.1:0-8892 GCA_964427565.1 uncultured Halanaerobiales bacterium
TCAATAGCTTCTTCTTTTATAGCATCAATAGAAGCAAACCACTGATCAGTAGCCCTGAAGACAAGTGCACCTTTACAGCGCCAGCAATGAGGATATTTATGATCAATAAAATCTAGATTCATCAATAGATCTTTTTCCTCAAGAATCTCTGTTACCTTAATATTTACCTTATCATAATGCAAGCCAGCAAACTGCCCTGCTTCTTCTGTAAATATTCCCCTGTTATCCATAGGAGCATATACATCCAGATCATATTCACTACCAACAATAAAGTCATCATGACCATGACCGGGAGCAGTATGAACACAACCAGTACCCTGTTCCAGGGTAACATGGCGGCCCAGGATTAACAATGAATCTCTATCTTCAATTGGATGTTTACACTTCGCATATTCCATTTCTGAACCCTTAAATTTATCACTAATTATCTCATAATCTTCAATTCCTGTTTCATCCATAACTTTATCCACCAGTTCCAGAGCCATTACCATTTTTTTATCATCTGCTTTTACAACTACATAATCAAAATCAGGGTGCAGGGTAATAGCCATATTGGAAGGTATTGTCCAGGGTGTAGTAGTCCAGATCACTACATAACTATCTGCTGGAGAAAGTTCAACTCCTCCTACTTTAATCTCTTCTTTAACCGGAAATTTTACATAAATAGAAGGACCATTAACCTCCTTATATTCCACTTCTGCCTCAGCTAATGCAGTTTCACAGTGAGGACACCAGTGAACAGGTTTTTTACCTTTATAAAATAGACCTTTTTTAGCCATTTCACCAAAGACTTCAATCTGTTTTACTTCATATTCTTTTTTAAGTGTCAAATAGGGGTTATCCCATTCTCCCCAGACACCCAGTCTCTTAAACTGTTCTTTCTGCCTATCTACATATTTAAGAGCATAATCAGTACATTTTTCGCGTAATTCAGATACCGGTAGATCCTTAGCTTCATCTCCCATTTCTTTAGTCACTTTATGCTCTATAGGCAAACCGTGCGTATCCCAGCCAGGTACATAGGGAGAATAAAAACCCTGCATTGTTCTATACCTTGTTATAATATCTTTTAATACTTTATTTAGTGCTGTTCCAATATGAATATCACCATTAGCATAAGGAGGACCATCATGAAGAATAAAGGGCTCCTCTCCTTTACGATTTTGAACAGCCTTTTCATAAATATTGTTTTCTTCCCAAAATTTTTCAAAGTCTTTTTCTCTTTCACTTAAATTTGCTCGCATCGGAAAATCTGTATCAGGTAAATTTAATGTTTCTTTATAACCCAAATTTATTACCTCCTTTAAAATTAAAAAAGCCCTTCCCCCATAAGGGGCGAAAGGACCGCGGTACCACCCTAATTAATATTTAAATTAATATTATCTTTCCGATTATTAACGCCAATCAAACGGATAGACTTACTAATTTCAGTTTATCAACTCCTGAGTGATCTTCAGAAACTAATTATTTACTGGCTTCCACCATACCCAGCTCGCTAAAAATAATTAACCCCTTACTCCTCTCATTCTTTGTTTTTAAATTATATATTTTTCTTCAATTATAAACTATAATTAATCATTCGTCAAGATCATTATCATCAATATCAGTAAAATCATCCATTTCTAATTCAGTATCTTCTTCCTCTTCTTCTTCAAGCATTTGCAAATGACTTTCTAAGATGTTTTTATATCTAATTTTAAATAACTTTTTTGCTTCCTGTAAACGTTCCAGAGCCCTGTATTCTTCCTTTATCTCCATTTTAGTCCTATCAATTATTTTTTCGGCTTCCATATTAGCCTGTTTAATAATCCGATCTGCTTCCCGTTTAGCCTGTTTGGTCTGTTCCCTTGCTGTTTTCTGAACACTAGTTAGTGTTTCATTAAGTTTATCCTCAATACTTTCATAATTCTTTAATTTTTCCCTGAGCTTTTCATTCTCTTCTTTAAGTTTATTTATCCTTTTAAGAAGTTTCTCATAAGCCACTCCTACATCTTCCTGAAAACTATCTACCTCCGAAGTATTATAACCACCAAAAGTAGTCTTACTAAATTCTTCATTATATATATCAAGTGGAGACATCTTTTTCACAATAACACCTTCTTTTTAAGTATACCTTTTTAATAATAGCTTTATACGACCACGGTGAGATAATCCTCTTCTCTTCACAACTTTTACCCTGCCCCGGCCTCGAATTGAAATTAAATCATCCACTTCTACTTCCTCAGAAGTATTTACTTCCGGTTTCCAGTTTAATTTAACCTTCTGATTTTTAATATCTCGTGATATTTTATTACGTGAATCACCAAAGCCTGCACTTGCTACTGCATCTAACCTCATTGAAGGGACTGTAGCCAAAATTTCTCGCGCATTTTCAGCAGGAATAACTATATCTTCTTTTTTGATTTCTGTTATCTCTATCGGAACTTCGTGAATCCTCTTTAATTTAAGAAAAATAAAATCCTTTATCTCATCAGCTATAACCACCTGTACAAAATCATCAAGGACAAGAATATCTCCCAACATCTTTCTTTTTATTCCTAAACCCAGAAGTGAACCCAGTACATCCCTATGAGTAATAGATTGAAAATTAAAGTTACCATCCAATTTCAGTACACTTACAGGTGATTGAACATGATCTGGAAAAAGATACTCAGGAAATAACACTACCCTTTTTCTTTCAGCACGTTTATAGCCACCATCCTGCAAATAATTAATATCATATATTTGTTTTATAATACCAATAACAACTTTACATTGATAGGGATTTAAAAAATCAGTTGACTGTTCCTTCTTTCGTTTTAACACAAGCTCAATTTTATCAATAACATGAGCTCCAAGCATTTTATCCTCTTCCCTGTGTAGGTGGGATAAATATTTATCCCTGTCAAGCATTAAATTCATCCACTCCTTTTTTTTAGACAGATATATCTAGATACCATACATTAGACTCTGCAATAATCTTATTACAAAATTGCGAACAATCTGTAGGGCAATAATAGCTACAAAAGGTGAAAAGTCAATACCAATATTCCCGGTAGGCAGAATCCTTCTGATTGGTCCTAATATAGGTTCCGTAATTTTATAAATATAAGTTAATATTTTTCTCCAGTTAGGATTCATATTATTGGGCTTTAACCAGGAAATAATAACCCTAATAATAATTGCCCAGTTAACAATAGTAAATAGTGTATCAACCAACCATATCAATAATCCCAATTTAATACCCCCATTTAGTACTCTCTTTTGCCAAAAATTCCAGTTCCTACTCTAACAATAGTAGCTCCTTCTTCTATAGCAATTTTATAATCATTTGTCATACCCATTGATAATTCATTCAAATTATATCCCTGTTTATTGATTTCAACCTTTAAGTTAAGAAGTTTTTGAAAATAAGGCCTTGCATCTTCAGGGTTCTCCAGATAGGGTGCCAGAGTCATAAGTCCTTTAATATCAATATAGGAAAGATCACTCGCTTTTTTTACAAATTCAGCTGTATTTTCAGGTTTTATACCAAATTTGCTTTTATCTCCAGATACATTTACTTCTACCAGTACAGGTATACTCTGCCCGTTTTTCTTGGCTCTTTTATTTATAGTCTTCGCCAGACGCCAACTATCAAGAGATTGAATCATAATGCAGTTATCCATCCTCAGTAAATATTTTACCTTATTTCGCTGTAAATGTCCAACAAAATGCCATTTAATATTAATATCTGTTAGTTTTTCTTCCTTATCCAGTAATTCCTGAACCCTGTTTTCGCCAAAAGCTTCTAAGCCACAATCATATATACTCTTTATTTTATCTATACCATGATTTTTACTGATCGGAATCAAAGTTATGTCCTCAGGATTTCTACCTACTTTCAGGGCACTCTCTTTAATATTTTCTTTGACATCATTTAATCTGACTTTTAACTTAGTCTCCATTTTCCATCTCTCCCCTTCCATAATTATATTTTGCAGGATTAAGTATAACATTATCACCTATCTCCAGGCCAGTAACTATAACTTTATCTTCGTATTTATGTTTAATTTTAACTTTTTTAAATTTATAATTACCTCTATCTATATAAACTAAAACCCCTTCTCCCTCGGGCTGACTGAAAACAGCTTTCTGAGGAATTATAATACCCCGGTATATATTTTTAATAAACTTTATTTTTACCCGGCGAGTATTTAACCACTCCTCAATAAACCTATTTAATTTCACAACCAGTAAAGCCTGTTTATCATCTATTTTTTTACTTACTATATGACCTTCTATCCTATCTTTATCTATCTCTGCAGGCTCTATAAAAATAAGTTCATTATTATGATATCTTTGGGCTTCACTAACATCAGTTTTAATAACCAGATATATCTTGTAATTATTAATTATCCTAAAAGCAGGGCTTCCTTTATCTACTCTATTACCTTTAACCAGCTGATTATATTCCCGGTTAAATGAACCATAATTTTCACAGTTTATGTTCTCAACTGCCTCAGGTTTCAATATATTTTCAAGACCATCTGTAGCATAACTTATAATACCTGATTGCTGATTATAAAGATTTATCTTCTTATTTGAGCCCTTAATAGTAATTATCTTTTGGCCATAACTTATTCGCTCATTTTCTTTACAATGAGTAACCACTTTCCCTGAAATAGGGGCCAGCGCAAGTTTTTCATCTCTAATAATTAAAGCCTCTGTTATAAAACTATCTTCAATTTCTCCATAACTAGCCTGAACAATATATCGTTGATTATACTTAAAATAAAAAAATACCAGTATAATAACAACTATTAATATAAGAAAAATAACAAACTTATTGTTTCCCAGTATAGACTTATTCTCATTTGTTTTATGTCTGTTCTGTGAGTGGTAGTGAATGTTATCCATATATTTATCAACACCCTGGTCTTCTATCATATTATCATAAAATTTAATCTAATATTTTTAAACAATCTAATTCCTTATTACTTTAAAATAGCTTTTTGACCCTCCTCGGGGCAAGCCCACGAGGTTTGCAAGCAGACTTTAACTTCTATCACAACATAATAATACTGGCCATTCTACCAGTTTGCCCTTTATCTCTCCTATAAGAATAAAATAACTCCTCACAATCATAGGTGCAAAGATCAGAAATTATTATATTTTCTCGCAAAAGACCTGCTTTCTTTAAAGACAGCAGATTAGCTTTCTTTAAATCAAGATTATAATGACCATTACCTTTATCTATAAATATCTGTGACCAAAAGTTGAATTTATCGCGAAAAACATTTAACATATATTCATCTACTTCATAATTTGACTGTGAAATCGAAGGTCCTATACCGACAATACAATCTTTAGGGTTTGTCCCAAATAGCTGTTCCATTTTCATTATTGTCTTAGGCCCTATGGATAGAACAGTTCCTTTCCAGCCCGCATGAGCTAAAGCAACAACTCTTTTGACCGGATCACATATTAAAAGGGGAACACAATCAGCATAAAAAGATATTAATGGTAACCCCCTAATATTTGTTATTAAAGAATCAGCATTACTAATACTATTTTTATACTCCCGGGAACCTTTACCTTTATCTTTTTGTTTTACAAGATAAATATTATTACCATGTACCTGTTCTGCAGCCACAAAATCTTTAGCATTAATCTGTAAAACAGAAGCAATTCGTTTCCTGTTTTCCAGTATATTGCTGTAATCATCCCCTGTATGTAATCCCAGGTTAAGGGCAGCATAATCGCCAGTACTTATTCCTCCCTGACGTGATGTGAAGACAGCTTTTATACCTTCTGTAACCATTTCTTCAAGCTGTAAATATTTTAAAATACCAGATTCCTGCCAGGTAAACAATTATTTTACCCCCTTCAATTTTCTTCCAGCAGCCTTTCCAGTTCTTCTTTAAATTTACTTACATCTTTAAACTGCCTGTAAACAGAGGCAAATCTAACATAAGCAACTTCATCTATCATCTTTAACTTATCCATCACCATACTACCTATTTTTTCACTCGTAACTTCCTGCTGCATATTATTGCGTAATTCTTTTTCTATTTCATTAACCAAGGTCTCCAGCCTATTTTTTGATATTGGTCGTTTTTCAGCAGCTTTTAACACACCTTTAAATAATTTATTCTTATCAAAAAATTCACGTTCCTTATTTTTTTTAATAACAAGTAAAGGGGTATCTTCAATCCGTTCATATGTTGTAAATCTTTCACCACATTTAAGACATTCTCTACGGCGACGTATTGTACTATGTCCATCAGTATATCTGGAATCTATAACTTTACTTTCTTTATTATGACAGTAGGGACATTTCATAATCTACATCTCCTTAAGTTTACCTTATAATAGTATATCATAATTATATATATTTTTAAACATTATGAACACCCGGGTATATTAACAATCTCGCTTCATTATATTTTGCTTTCTCATAGAAAGGTTAGCAAGATTCCTAAAAAAAATTTGTAATTGGGGTAATCTAACCTTTTTTGTGTTATAACTATATTTGAGATGAATTAACAAGTATAACATCTTCACCAATTTTTTGTATATCACTCCATTCAATAACTATATCATTAGTTTTAGAAAAAAAACTCATAATTTTATTGGGATGAGCAGGAATAATTACAGCTTTAATATTGCCATTAGCTGTATCAATATCGACATCATCTATAAATCCCAGTTTTTTACCACGGTTAATATCTATAACATCCTTGAGCATCATTTCTGACTTCTTCACCACCAGTAATCCCCCTTCCTATAGAAAGTAAACTATTAAAACATATATTTTACTACCTAAACTAATATATGTGAAGGATTACAGGTATGTGAAAAACCGGGGATTATGTACCCCGGTTTCAATAATTTTAACTAAATTTTATTTTAACAGAACTGGTCAATACATTAATGAAACAGAAAAAAATCCTGAATTTGTATTATATATAAGTTAATAAATATAAGTCCCTGTTAAATCAAATAATTTGCCTGTCTTTACTTTAGATGATTTTCTTTTCAAATCGGCAAAATCAAAACTATTATCATTTAATACTTCAGCTATTTTGAATTTGAATTTTATATTATTGTTTTCACTTTTAGAGTTTGTATTTTCTTTTTCAGGTAAACAAAGGGGAGGTAGTAATACACACCACCAATTTGAGCCTTTACCTGTACCCAGTACAATCCTTACAGCCCTATATTTTCCAGCCGGAAGAGTTAATTTACCATAACTACGCATTGGAAATGTATAATTTCCAAAGGAAACTTCGGCTGTATAATTAATATTATTTTCCTGCAATTTTTTATTTATATAGTTTTTTACTTTACTAATCTTTTCAGAATTAATTACATTTTTATTCTTATAATCAGACATTTTTTTAATAACTTCATCCCTGATATATCTTTTTATATATTGATCATAGGGAGAATTGCTATTGGCAATTACATGTAAACGAAGAAGATTTTTATTTTTATAGGCCGGGACTGTTTTATCTGGTTCATTAATTACAAAAGCACTACTTACATTTACAGTTAAATAAATTATTGTAACAATCAATAATACTATAAATACTTTGTATTTTTTCATTTTTTCTCCTCCCTTACATATCTTTTTAGCCGCTTTAATGCTGCCTTTTCCAGTCTGGAAACCTGGGCCTGAGAAATCCCAATTTCATCAGCTACTTCCATCTGAGTTCTACCTTCATAAAATCTATATGTTAATATTATTTTTTCCCTTGTATCCAGCTTTCTTAATGCTTCTCTAACAGCTATTCCTTCCAGCCAGGTTTCATTTTCTGAATTCTCATCACTAATCTGATCCATAACAAAAATTGGGTCTCCACCATCCTGGTATATAGGTTCAAATAGTGATATTGGATCCTGAATAGCATCAAGGGCATAAGTAATTTCAGAGCGAGGTATATCCAGTTCTTCAGCCACTTCCTTCATTGATGGTTCCTCTGCTCTCTTATTTTTAAGAGATTCTTTCATTTGTAAAGCTTTATAAGCAGTATCACGTAATGAACGACTAACTCGAATTGGATTATTATCCCGCAAATAACGCCTGATTTCACCAACTATCATGGGAACAGCATAGGTAGAAAACTTTACATTCTTACTAAGATCAAAATTGTCAATAGCCTTCATAAGACCGATACATCCTACCTGAAAAAGATCATCTACATTTTCACCCCGGTTGGTAAAACGCTGCATTACACTTAAAACAAGTCTTAAATTACCACTAACAATTGTATTTCTTGCTTCTTCATTTTCATTGTGCATTTGTCTAAATAATTTTCTCATTTCTTTATTAGATAATACTGGTAATTCAGAAGTGTTTACTCCACTTATTTCTACCTTATTCCCCATAACAGAACCTCCCACGTTTATTTCATTCTACATTTAACATTATTACCAGGTGAATTTTATTTATACATGGAATAATATACATCAATTAGATCTAATGTTATGTTAGAATCTTTTATATAAAATATGGTATGGGTTCAAATTTGCATTTGCTTAAAATATTCTATTATTGATTTTGTCAAGTCATAATAATTTATTAGGCAAAAAAAAAGAGGATGTTAATCCTCTTTAAACCATTTTTGCTACTTCTTTCTTTAATTTTTTTATAATTCGTTTTTCCAATCTTGAGATATAGGATTGTGAAATTCCCAGAATATCTGCTACATCCTTCTGTGTTTTAGTCTCACCTGACTTAAGTAATCCATAACGTAAAATCAAAATCTTTTTTTCTCTCTCTGTTAAACTCTTCATAGCAATTTTTAATAAACTTCGATCTACTTCTTTCTCTATATTTTGATATATTAGGTCTTCATCAGTACCCATAACATCTGAAAGTTTCAATTCATTACCATCCCAATCTATATTCAGGGGATCATCAAATGA
>CAYRVO010000041.1:0-8858 GCA_964427565.1 uncultured Halanaerobiales bacterium
TTTCATGTTTAAAATCTTGCAAATTACATATTCTACAAAATAAGGAGGTATAAAAAATGAAAATTAGAAATGTAATGACTGATAATGTTTCAACAGTCCAATCAAAATCAAGTGTCAGTGAAGCTGCTTCAATTATGAAAGATTTAAATGTTGGTGCTGTACCTGTGTGTGAAGGAAATAAACCAGTAGGAATATTAACTGATAGAGATATTGCTGTCCGTAATGTTGCAGATGCCCGTGATGCCAACAGTCAAGTTGAAGATATTATGTCAGGTAACCTGGTATATGGCACACCAGATATGTCCAATGAAGAAGCTGCTAAAATCATGGGTGATAATCAAATCAGACGTCTACCAATAGTCGAAAATGGTAATATTGTTGGTATTGTCTCTCTTGGAGACCTGGCTGTAAAAACCAATAATGATATGGAAGCTGGAAAAGCACTTTCTTCAATTTCTATTCCCAGTCAACCACAAAGATAAAACTCAATATAAATTAAATATAAAAAGCCAGCTCTTTTATTGCTGGCTTTTTATATTTAACTTATCCATCATCCCCAATAGCATCTACAGGACATGATTGCAAAGCCGAATCACATACATCCTTTTCCTCACTATTTTCAGGTTGTTTCATTACATAAGCATGGGTTCCTTCTTCATTCATTGCAAAATTTCCAGAAGCTTCATTTACACATACACCACAGGCAATACAGGTATTATCCACATAGAAAGACCCTTCAACATTTTCCTCTACTTTATTATCTTTATCAGCCATAAACTTTAACTCCTTTCCAATTATATTCCAGCTAATACAAATTTTCTTTTAAATATTATTTACCAAAACAGCTATTACTATTATTTTTTTTTGAATTATCCTTATATTATCTGTTATAATGTATGAAGTATGGTAAAGATTAAAAATATATATAAGTAAGTTAATAATCGGGAGGAAAAATATTATGAAATTTGATCATCTATTTGGACCAGTTCCTTCAAGAAGACTGGGTGTCTCATTAGGTATAGATCTAATACCTTATAAGACATGTACTCTAGATTGTGTTTACTGTGAATGTGGAAAAACTACTAATTTAACACAGGAAAGAAAAGAATATGTAGCAATTGATGAAGTGCTTAAGGAGTTAAAAAAATATTTAGATAAGAAACCTGAACTTGATTACATTACATTTTCTGGCTCTGGTGAACCTACTTTACACAGTGAAATTAATCAGATAATTAATTTTGTTAAAGAAAATTATCCTGCCTATAAACTGGCATTATTAACAAATGGCACTCTTTTTACAGATAAAAAACTACGGGAAGAAGTTAAAAATGTTGATTTAATAATACCTTCACTGGATAGTGTGTCACAGGAAATATTTGACAAAATTAATAGGCCTCATGTTGATTTATCTATTACAGATATTATTGAGGGCCTAATTAAACTACGCCAGATTCATAATGGTCAGTACTGGCTTGAAGTATTTATAATTCCCGGTCTCAATGACACAGAAAATGAAATAAAACTAATGAAAGAAACTATAGCTAAGATAAAACCAGATAAAGTTCAGTTAAATACTCTTGATCGTCCGGGTACTGAAAGCTGGGTCAAACCTGCCAGTAAAGAAAAATTAGAAAAAATATCCCGGATCCTGGGCAACAATACTGAAATTATTAAAACTTTTGTCTCACGCAAAAAAGTAAAAAGTTATAAAGAAAAAACAAAGGACAAAATACTTGCTACGCTAACAAGAAGACCCTGTACAGAAAAAGATCTCGCACAAATCCTGGGTCTTCACATTAATGAAATAACAAAATATCTTCAAGTTTTGCTGGAAAATAATGAAATTAAAACAAAAAAAGAAAAGCGTGGTACATTTTATTATATACAGAATAATTCTTAACTAATTACAGGACATTCTGCATGAGTTTTCAATTATTAAGTAAAAATAAACCAATTTTTGGTATTTTTACTATGTATTATTTTTTGTAAATTTGTTTATGTTATTTTTTTCACATTCAATTTATAATAAAAGAATCCCCTTTTATTATAAATTATGGTGCTCATTGAAATTTAAATTTATTTTTTTCTTACCATTCATTATCTCAGCAGACAAAAAATCAATCTTCTCTTTGCATTCGGAACACATAAAATTGTTACCCGATTTACGGCCACATATTTTACATTTCATTATTATGACCTCCTTTTATTATATTGTGATTTATCTCACTATCTAATACATGGTTAGTATATACTATTTTAATAAAAAAATCAAGTGTTTGTCCAATTTTTCTTCTTATATCTTATTTCTATATGTTATTTTTATATTATTAAGAATAGATCATTTTTAAAATCTATATAAGCTAATAATATTTTTATAATAGTTAGGTTACTTTACCCAGTATTCCATTAATAAATGAGGAAGATTTTTGATCAGCAAACTCTTTTGCCAATTCAACAGCCTCATTTATAGCTACACCAACTGGGATTTCTGTTTGCAACTCAAATATAGCAAGTCTTAGTATATTACGATCAACATAAGCCATCCTTGATAATTCCCAATCAACTGCATATTTAGAAATTTTTTTATCAATTTCTTCTATATTAGCAAGTACCCCCTGTACCAGTTCTTCAAAATAATAATTCCCATCCTCCAGATCATTATTAGATATTATATTTTTTATTTCAATTTCACTCTGTTTTTTATCAAATTTATCTTTTATATCCATACTATATAATATTTGTACTGCCCATATTCTTTCTTGATGTCTTGTCACTTTTTCCATTTATGATCCTTTCCTTATTTGAATTGAGGTGGTAGTAATTTGTTTAATATTTTTCTAAGATTACCATCTATATCCCATTTAGAGCCAATTAATATCCCGATAAGAGTACAGATGAGTATTAATGTAGTCTTAAAAAAACCTACTGTAAGAAAAATTATTGCAAAAACAAATCCCAGTAGTGCACCAATAAATTTCCCTTTATTTGTAATTAAAAACTCTATAAATTCTTCTCGTAAATTTTCTTTATTCATTCTTCTACCACTCCTAATCAACCCTTGTTACTTCACTTTCATTAATATCATTAATATCGTTAATAAGTACCTTAACCTCTTTAACATCAACACCAGTAGTATCTTCAATATAAGACTTAACAATTTGCTGAAGTTCATCTGTCATTTCTGATATCACTGTTCCAGGTTTTACATCACCTGCTACAAATATCTCCAGACCTTCAGAACTACCATTAAGTTTTATATCTATATCATCAATTTTATCCTGTTTGTGTACTATACCTTCAACTAAATTCTTTAGTGCACGAATAGATATATTAATTTCACCAAGTTCTGTACTTTTTATTTCTGTAAATGTACTTTTTTCTTTCAATGTGAAAAAAGGATAAATCACCCATGCTCCAACCATAAAGAGTACAATAAATAGTATTCCAATCTGCCAGTTCCTATTTATATTATCCAGTAATGCAAATATTGCTTCACCATCTGTAAAGCCAAAACTATATATCGCCAGGACTAAAACTGTAAACATAAACAGGAGTGTTATTATTAATAATATAAACCTATTTAAATACTTCATTATCATCACCCTTTTATTTTACTCTCATATCATTTTCATCTATTTCTTCTTCTTCTTCTTCTGTTTCTTCAAGTTCTGCAAAATGAACTCCCTGTACATGTACGTTAGTTTCTACTACTCCTAAACCTGTCATGCTTTCTATTGCCTGTTTAACATTATCCTGTATTTCCCAGGCTACATCAGGTATTGATGACCCATATTCAATAACTACAAATAAATCTACTGCTGCCTCTTCTTCTCCTACTTCTACTTTAACACCTTTTGTAAGGTTTTTTCTACCCAATAATTCAGCTATACCACCGACAATACCTCCACTCATTCCGGCAACACCTTCTACTTCAGTTGCCGCTAAGCCGGCTATAATAGAAACAACTTCATTAGCTATCTTTATTGCTCCCAAATCCTTATTATCTTTCATCTAATTTCACTCCCTTATAATGTTATATTTTTCTAAAGATGTTTATCAATAAAATGAGTATCAAAATTTCCGTTACGAAAGTATGGATTAGACATTATTTTCAAATGAAAAGGAATCGTTGTTATTACTCCATCAATAATAAATTCATCTAAAGCCCTTTCCATTCTGTTTAAAGCTTTTTCCCTATCTGGAGCCCATACAATCAATTTTGCAATCATTGAATCATAATGGGGTGTTATATAATAACCCGTATATACACCACTATCAATACGTATCCCGGGACCACCAGGAATTATATAATTATTAATTTTCCCTGGTGAAGGCATGAATTTGTTTTTAGCATCTTCGGCATTTATCCTGCATTCAATTGCTACACCTTTGATATCAATATCATCCTGATTATAACCCAATTTTTCTCCTTCTGCTAATCTTATTTGTTCTTTGATCAAGTCAATTCCTGTTACCATCTCAGTTACAGTATGTTCTACCTGTATTCGCGTATTCATTTCAATGAAATAATAATCACCCTCATCATCAAGTAAAAACTCAACTGTACCAGCACTGGTATAATTAGCAGCTTCGGCAGCTTTAACAGCTACTTCCCCCATTTCAACTCTTAATTCAGGCGTTAATGCTGGTGAAGGTGATTCTTCTACTACTTTTTGATAACGGCGCTGTATAGAACAATCTCTTTCCCCAAGATGTATTACATTACCATGTTCATCAGCAATAATCTGAAATTCCACATGATGTGGTCCCTCTATATATTTTTCTAGATAAATTTCTTCATTTTCAAAGGCTGCTCCAGCTTCACTCTTTGCCATCTGTATAAACTTTTCCAGTGTGTCCGGCTCATATACAATCCTCATACCTTTGCCACCACCACCGGCCGAAGCTTTAATAATTATTGGATAGCCAATATCTTCAGCTATATTATAAATATCTTCCATATCATTTAAACTATCTTCTGTCCCCGGTATCACAGGAACTCCTGCTTTACTCATCATTTCCCTTGCTTTTGCTTTATGACCCATTAATTCTATAGCTTCTGAATCAGGACCAATAAATTTTATGCCTGTTGTTTCACATACTTCAGCAAAATGAGCATTCTCAGCCAGAAAACCATATCCGGGATGAATCGCATCAACACCTGTTACTTCAGCAGCACTCATTATACTGGGAATATTTAAATAACTCTCAGCAGCTTCATAAGGACCTATACAGTATGCTTCATCTGCCAATTTTGTATGTAAGGAATCACTATCTGCTTCAGAATATACAGCAACAGACTCTATTTTTAATTCTTTTAAAGCCCTTATTATGCGGACTGCAATTTCTCCCCTGTTAGCAACTAGTACTTTTTTAAACAATATCAATTCACTCCCATTAAGTAATATATATTACAATAACTTTATTCTAAATAATGGCTGACCATATTCAACGGATTCTTCATTATCTATTAAAACCTCAATTATCTTACCTTTAGTTTCTGCTTCTATCTCATTCATCAATTTCATGGCTTCTATTATACATAGTGTATCTCCTGATTTAATAATATCTCCTACTTCAACAAAAGGATCCGCATCAGGAGCAGGTGCTCTATAAAAGGTACCTACCATTGGTGCAACTATTTCTTCTTCATTATCATCTTCTTCGTTTTCCATTTCTGGCTGCTTATTCTTTTCTGGTTTTTTATTAACTATTTCTTTTTTAATAGGTCCTACATTTTCATAACCTTTTTTTATTTTAACCTTATTATTTTTATCTTCAACAGCAATTTCAACAATATCTGTTTCATCTAACATATCTATTAAAGTCTTTATTTCTTCCAGATTCACTATCTAATTCCTCCTTTAACAGCTAATATTTAGTTTCTCACCTGATATATAATTTTATCCAATATTAATCATAATTGCAAATATGCAGGTTTACTTAAGTGTGTATTACTTATTTTCTACATATAATAATAAAATCCTTTTTTTATCTAGAATCAGCAAAGTCTATCCGATACGAAGCTAGTATCTTTAATGAAAAATTTTGCTTTGGTTTAAGAGATTCACTTCTGAGCACCTTTCTTTTCAATAATTGTTACATCATCAAAGTCAAAACCTGTTGTTTTTACAATAATATCTCCTACCCGGGCTACTTCATCTTTATTTAGATGTTTAGCTGTTTGTATAATTACATCAACACTATTGTCATGTATATAAGCAAGAGCATCTTTAAAACCTCTAGCCCTTATTAAACTTTCTATCTCAATTTCTTCTTCTATTTTATCAGTTAAGGCCAGCATCTTATCTTGTGCTTCTTCTTTTGCAGATTTATCTGTATTGGGGTTATTAATCATTTCTCTATAAATATTAATCTGTTCACTCCGTGCTTTATCCCGTTCAATTCTGTATTCTATAAAAAAGTTTTTACCGTTATCAACATTTTTATTTTCTTTTAGCTCTGCATAATTAATATCTTCACCTTTTTTTTCATCTGTCACCTCTTGCTTATCTACAACCTCTGTTTTTCTAGATGTAACACTGGCAAAAGGTATCTGCACATCTCCCTGATATATAATTATTGAAGAAACCATACCTACCCAGATCATTAAAACCATTAACCAGACTAATTTTTTACCTATCATTATATTTTTACCTCCCTTTATATGGTAATACATTAATTTTATGTAATGGTAAATCAAGAAATTTACTTACTGTTTTATAAATTTCATACTTTAATTTACTTATTTTTGCTCCCTGGGCAACTATTATTGCCCCTGTAATTTCTGGTTTCTTTTTTACTCTTACTATTGGCTTTTCATTACCACTGGCATCTTCTATAACAACTAGTTCATTTTCCAGATTATCCTCTTTAATTTTACGTTCCCCACCATTGCGATCAGTTTCATTAGTAATTTTATTTGTTTTATCTTTGTTATATTCATATTCATATGTAACACCTTTCTCTACCAATAACTGAACTTTAACTTTACCGGCTCCCTCAATCATAGATAAAGTTTCTTCCAGATTACTGCTTAAATTACTAACATAACTATTATTATTTTCTATAGTAGTTTTTATCTCTTTTTTTTCAGGTTTTATCTTTTTGCTATCTGTATTTGTAAAAATATTTCCTGCCATTAATAATAAAATACCCAGCAAACCAAGTATAATCAGATTACGAAATAATTTACCTCCACCCTTTTTGCCCAATTCATTTAATTTTTCAAAAAACTGCAATTAATTCACCCCCGGAATAATATTTAACTTTAATAATATCAGGTGAAGTCTGGAGAATATTAACTATTTTATCCTTTGATTTTATAAGTCTAGTAGCCATTTCAGTAGATATCTCTTTTTTATTTTTTTCCTCTCCACTCAGGGGATCTATCTCTACAATCTCTATTCCTTTATTATCATATATATCAATATTTATTCCTTTTATTTCAAATTTATTTTTCAAAGTTGTTTTAATTCTCAATTTACAGTCTGGAAATTCAATATTAAGGACCTTTCTAATTTTTTTATTTATTTTTTCTGCATAATATTCTTCTATCAATTGATTATTATTATTTTTTATCTGTTCTCCCTCGGCTTTAATCTCTTTCCATTTTACTTCCATTTTATTGGGAATCATTATCTTATTGTTTAATTCTATTTCTCCATTCAATATTAATGATAATGGTGAAATAAATATTGAAATTATAAAAAATCCCATCACAATTCTTACATATTTACGTAAATTACTTTCGGGTAAAAACAGACCCATAAATGTAGTTATTAAAACAATAATAATAATATTTTTTACCCAATCTATAATATATTCCACTTCTTTGACCCTCCTCGGGGCGAGCCCACGAAGTTTGCAAGTAGACTTTAACTTCTATCACCTCATCATAACTGTCAGATTAGCAGCACCTACAATTACCGTTATAACTATGAAAAACATAAATACAACAGTTAATACAACTAAAAACACCAGCAACAAACTATTGGCTATTTTGTCAATCATACTAACCAACCTTTCATTACTGATGGGTTGAATAAGGGCAGCAGTCAACTTATAAATAAAAATTAAGGCTATTAATTTAATTATAGGAAAAATAATTATAACTAATATTGCAATAAAGCCAAATATACTGAGTGCGTTTTTAATTATTAACGAGCAACTAACTATTAGATCAACTGCATCTGAAAATATACCTCCTATAATAGGTATAAAAGTACCCGTCAAATATTTTGCGGTTCTTAAAGAAAGGCTATCAGTTACTGCTGCAGCTCCTCCCTGTAATAATAAACCACCAACAATAATCAGCAAAATTAATCCCAACAAAGCCAGGCTTGTATCCTTAAACAGGTCTGCCAACCGTGAAATACGAAATTCACCCGTTATATTATCAACTATACCTAAAACAGCAGAAATAAATATCAGAGGGAAAACTATAGTTTTTATACAGGTTGTCATCGCAGAAACTATTAAAAATGTAAGTGGATGGAAAATGGCTGCTGAAGTCAAAGCCCCCATACTAACCAGTAAGGTAAGTAATACAGGCAACAGAGCCTGCATAAATGAAACCATATAATTAATACTTCTAATCCCTATATTTACAGCCATCTGAAAAGAATTCAGGATTATAACAGCCAGGACAAGAAAAATAAGTAGGTTTGCTGTTTTACTTATTGATTCACTGGAAAAAGATCCATGAAATACCTCTAGTACTGCACTTATTACAGCCAGAATAATAATTTGCCCCATCAGATATATATTGGCTGTAACCTCCTGACCCAGGTATTTTAACAAAGAAGTTAATATCACTCTCCAGTCCAGTTTAAAGTCACCATGGATAAAGGCAAATA
>CAYRVO010000042.1:0-8698 GCA_964427565.1 uncultured Halanaerobiales bacterium
TATAGAAATGTATTAAAAATCAGTAACTTATTTGAAAGGAGTAATTAATATATGCAGACAATAACTTTAATACCAGGAGATGGAATTGGACCAGAAGTAACCTCTGCTGTAAAAAAAATCATTGCCGCTACAGGAGTAACTATAGACTGGGAGGAAGTAAATGCCGGAAGTGAAGTTATGGAAGAATATAAGACACCATTACCAGACACAGTTATAGAATCTATAAGTAAAAACCGGGTTGCTTTAAAAGGACCGATAACAACACCGGTAGGTAGTGGATTTAGAAGTGTTAATGTGGAAATAAGAAAAAGATTAGATTTATATGTAAACCTAAGACCTGTTAGGAGTTTTGAAGGTATATCAAATTATAAAAATATTGATATATTAGTTTTTAGAGAAAATACTGAAGGTCTATATTCCGGGATTGAACATAAGGTTGGAGAAAATGCTGCTGAGAGTATTAAAATAATCACTCGTAAAGCTTCAAAAAGAATTGTAAAAGCAGCCTTTGAATATGCCAGAAAAAAGGGGCGTAAGAAAGTAACTGCAGTACATAAAGCCAATATTATGAAATTTAGTGATGGACTTTTTCTGGAAGAAGCCCAAAAAGTTGCTGAAGAATATCAGGATATTAAATTTGATGATCGTATTGTAGATAATATGTGTATGCAACTTGTCCAATATCCCCAGGATTATGATGTGCTGGTTTTACCTAATCTATATGGTGATATTGTTTCTGATTTATGTTCCGGTTTAATCGGTGGTTTAGGATTATCAGCCGGGGCAAATATTGGTGATGAAGTAGCTGTATTTGAAGCAGTACATGGTAGTGCTCCGGATATAGCGGGTAAAAATAAAGCTAATCCCATTGCGTTACTTTTATCAGCAGTTTTAATGTTAAATCATATTAATGAAACAAAAGCTGCTAAAAAAATAGAACGGGCTGTAGAGAAAACACTGGCAGAAGGTAAAAAATTAACTGCTGATTTGAATGGTCAGGCAAGTACAGATGAAATAACTGAAGCGATAATTAATAAATTATAGTCCGATTTAGATAATAATTAGATAATAATTTATAATTTAGCCTTGACACTAATTATTCATAATGCTATAATACTAATTGTCGATTGAATTTATTCATTAATATTTTTGTGTATATGATGCCGGGGTGGCGGAATTGGCAGACGCATCGGACTTAAAATCCGGTGGGAATCTTTTTCCCGTGTCGGTTCGAGCCCGACCTCCGGCACCATTTTTTAAAAAATAATATAGGTGTAGATATGTGGATATAGCTCAGCAGGCAGAGCGCTACGTTGACATCGTAGAGGCCAGTGGTTCGAATCCACTTATCCACACCAGTTATAGTATTTTGTAAGGAACTGTTTATAGTTGAGTTACTCAAACTATTGATAGTTCTTTTTTTATTTGTGTAAATAAAAGAATATTTGTGTAAATAAAAGAATATTTGTGTAGAGTAAAAGAAATACATTTTTTCACTCCTTCTAAAACTGTATACAAAATTTCTGCCAGACATATAATAAATTAGAAGGGGTGATGAAATTGAGTTTTACTATTTCTACATTAAATTATCCCGATGAAGTTAAAAGTAAACTGTTGAATATAAATTCTATTAATATTGATGAAAATGTAAATAGTGATTATACTTTTTTTGATATATATATAGATAGTTCAGGATACTGTAATTTGAAAAAATCACTGGCAGATATTATTGCGGAGATAGTGCTCGATAATTTAGAAGTAAATATAGTAGATGATATTATAAAACATAAATACTGTCAGTTTAATAATGAAGAAAGAAAGAAGATAGAACAATTTACTTTAGATCATTTAAGAAAGCGTGATAAACTTTTACAAAAAATAAATATAATATCACGTTTATTACAGTATTTGAATAAATATAAGAATCTAAATATTGAAGGTTTTGTTCGTTTTAGATTAAAGGATTATGTTCAACAGTTAAAATTAGCAGTAGATAGGGCAGTTGATGATTTATTAGTAGAAAAAGAATATAATGAATTTATTGATTTATTAAAGTATTTTATAGATATTCAACAACCACAGATTCCTTTAGTTCATATTATAAAAGATGAAGATGGTAAAACATTTAAAATTTTAGATGATCAAGAAAATATTATTCAAACAGAATATATGGAAGGCTACATTGCTGAACTGATGGATGGGGAAGTTAAATATGAGGATTTACTTGTCAGTGCCTTAATCAATATTTCACCGGGAGAAATTATTTTACATTTTAATGATCAGGAAATTGAAAATACTATAAAAAATATATTTGAGGATAAAGTTACTGTATGTTCAGGCTGTAATATTTGTCAGAATAAAGAAAAAAACACTTGACAATTCAGTAATAAAATATTATAATTAAAAAAATTCAAAGGTAAGGATGAGGAGAGTAGAATGTTTTTTCTCTACAGAGAATGGTGTTCTGGGCTGTAAGCACCTGAGAAAAACAATTTGAAGACCACCTCTGAACCGGCAGGAAGAAAACAGTATTTTTGCCCGGTATAAAACCGTTATCATTTAAAAGTGGGTATTATAAACCAATTAGAGTGGAACCGCGAACCCTATTCGTCTCTAAATAAGATGAATGGGGTTTTTTTATTTGTTTAAACAGAACTTTGTTGTTGAATATTTTTACTAAAACTGATGGATATATTTTGATGAAAGGGGAATAAGAGATGTTTGAAGTAACTTTACCTGATGGTTCAGGATTGGAATATGATGAAGAAATGACTGTTGAAGACATAGCCTATGATATTGGTAAAAGACTGGGGCAGGATGCTGTAGCTGGGAAAATAAATGATAAACCTGTAGATTTAGATTATAGTATCAATGATGATGTAAATCTTTCCATAATCACTATTGATTCAGAAGAAGGCCTGGATATATTACGTCATACAGCAGCACATGTAATGGCCCAGGCTGTGGAAAGATTATTTGATGATGTAAAATTGGCGATTGGTCCAACCATTGATGATGGTTTTTATTATGACTTTGATCTTGATTACCGTTTTTCACCACAGGATTTAGAGAAAATTGAAGAAGAAATGCAAAATATAATTGAGGAAGATTTAACTATTGAAAGGGAAGAGTTGCCCCGGGGGAAAGCTATAGAATTTATGAGTAATAAAGGTGAAGAATATAAAGTTGAACTGATAAATGATTTTGATGATGATTATCTAAGCTTTTATCACCAGGGAGAATTTACAGATTTGTGCCGGGGTCCTCATTTGCCTTCAACAGGAAGGTTAAAAGCATTTAAATTACTAAATATTGCTGGTGCTTACTGGCGTGGTGATGAAAACAATAAGATGTTACAGCGGATCTATGGCACTGCTTTTATAAAACAATCCGAACTTGAAAATCATTTGCAAAAACTAAAAGAAGCTAAAAAAAGAGATCACCGGAAATTGGGTAAAAAACTTGATTTATTTAGTCTTCATGAAGAAGGTCCGGGTTTTCCTTTTTTCCATCCAAAGGGTATGGTATTGTGGAATAATTTAATTGAGTTTTGGCGAAAAAAACATAGAGAAAGTGGATATAAGGAAATAAAAACTCCAATGATTCTTAATGAAAAATTATGGCGTCAATCAGGTCACTGGGATCATTATCAAGATAATATGTATTTTACTGAAATTGATGAAGAACCATATGCTATAAAGCCCATGAATTGCCCGGGTGGGATATTGGTTTATAAAGATGACCTCCATAGCTATCGCGAATTTCCTATTAGAACTGCTGAACTGGGGCTTGTACACAGACATGAACGTTCAGGTACATTACATGGTTTAATGCGGGTCAGGGCTTTTACTCAGGATGATGCACATATTTTTATGCTACCTGAGCAGATAACTGATGAATTAATAAATGTACTGAAACTTGCTGATGAGTTTTATAAAGTTTTTGGTTTTGATTATCATGTAGAATTAAGTACAAGACCCGAGGATTCAATGGGTTCAAATGAAGACTGGGAGCGAGCTATTAATGCTCTTAAACAGGCTCTGGATATTCAAGGTATTGATTATAGAATAAATGAAGGTGATGGGGCATTTTACGGACCGAAAATTGATCTCCATCTTGAAGACAGTCTTGGTCGTACCTGGCAGTGTGGTACAATTCAACTTGATTTTCAGATGCCAGAGAGGTTTGATCTTAGTTATGTAGGCTCAGATAATGAGGAACATAGGCCAATAATGATCCACCGTACGATTATGGGTAGTATTGAGAGGTTTATGGGTATCTTAATTGAGCATTTTGCAGGTGCTTTTCCAGCCTGGTTGGCTCCCGTTCAGGTGCAGATTATACCTATATCAGATGACCAGCTTAATTATGCTAAAAAGGTTAAAGGTATACTAAGTAAAGAAAAAATAAGAGTTGAAATAGATGATCGGGCTGAAAAAGTTGGATACAAGATAAGGGAGGCACAGGAACAGCAGATTCCCTATATGTTAATAGTTGGTAGTAAAGAAGCAGGTAAAGACCTTGTTTCAGTCAGAGATAGACGTGAAGGTGATCAAGGTACTTCAAATATTAATGAGTTTAAAGAAAAAATATTAAAGGAAATCGAGGATAAAGAATATTAAAATGTGATTGACATAATAGGCGGGCCTGTGTTATACTATCATAGACAATAAAGAAGAAGCACCTGCTTCTCACCAGACTATTACTGGTTAATAGTATGACACTGGATGAGAAATCATTCTATGTCTACTTATGCTTATAAGCGGGTGGTGTATCCATTCGCTTTATTTTTTATTAATTCAACTTTCGGAATAAATATATGGTAACCTGCATCGTATCCAGTTTGCCACTCGGAAAGTTGAGTTATTAATTTTTATATTTGTTGGTTATGTCAAAAAATATTTTTGCGTCTTATGAAGAACATTTTCAAATATTATCAGGAGGTGTATAAAAATCGTTAAGGATTTAAGGGTAAATAATCAAATCAGGGCTAAAAAAGTACGCCTGATTTCACCAGATGGAGAACAGATAGGTATTAAATCATTAAATGAAGCACACCGAATGGCAGAGGACAAGGAATCTGATCTTGTAGAAGTAGCTCCCCAGGCTAATCCACCTGTGTGTAAAATAATGGATTATGGAAAGTATAAATATGAACAGGCTAAAAAAGAAAAGAAGGCTAAGAAAAAGCAAAATGTCATGAATGTAAAAGAGGTTCAAATGGGAGTAAAAATTGAAGATCATGACTTTAATGTTAAACTTAAACAGGCACAAAGATTTTTGAATGATAAAGATAAAGTGAAAGTAAGGATTAAATTTAGAGGCCGTGAACTCATGCATAAAGAATTGGGCTATGATTTGATGGATAGATTAATAGAAGGTACTAAAGACCTGGGTGAAGTTGAAAGCAAACCCAAAATGGAAGGTAGAAATATGATGATGTTTTTAACACCGATAAGTGATAAATAGAAAGGAAGGTTATATATGCCAAAATTAAAAACTCATAAAGGTATTGCCAAAAGAGTTAAGAAAACTTCTAAAGGAAAACTAAAACATCATAAAGGTTTTAAAAGTCATATATTAACCAAGAAAAAAGGTGGTAGAAAAAGACAATTAAGAAAACCAAAGTTGTTGCCCGATACTTATCAGAAACGTTATAAAAAATTATTACATGGTTAATTATATAGAGAGATAGAAAGGAGTGTTATTCATATGCCACGAGTAAAGAGAGGTACAAAGGCACGTAAAAGAAGAAAAAAAATATTGAAAATGGCAAAAGGATATTTTGGTTCAAAAAGTAAACTGTTTCGTCCAGCCAATCAGCAGGTATTGAAATCATTACATTATGCATATAGAGACAGGAGAAATAAGAAGCGTAATTTCAGAAGACTGTGGATTACACGTATAAATGCAGCAGCAAGAAAAAATGGACTTTCTTATAGTAAGTTTATTCATGGTTTGAAAGAAGCAGATATTGATATTGATCGTAAAATATTAGCTGATATGGCTGTTAACGATGAAAATACTTTTAGTGAACTGGTTGAAACTGCTAAAGAAGAGTTAAGTGTTTAAAATATTATAACCATCAATGGTGAAAAATTATGGTAGAAGTAATAAGAAGTATAAAAAATAATAAAATAAAATATCTACGTAAATTATACAGCAATCGAAAAAGAAAAAAGGAAGGAAAATATATACTTGAAGGGTTAAGATTAATAAAATCTGCTATTTTAATGGAGGCAGAAGTGAACAGGATTTTTATTACTCCAAAATTTGTATCTGATAATGAATTAAACTTTATAGCTCCCCTTCCTGATTATAAAATTACCTATATTAGTAAAGACTTAATGGAAGAATTAGCTGATACTGTTAATCCTCAGGGTATTATTGCTATAGTTAATGAGCCAGAATATGAATATAATCAGTTTATTAAAGATAATAAATATACTTTAATTTTAGACAGAATTCAGGATCCCGGGAATATGGGTACATTAATAAGAACTGCCGCTGCTGCCGGTTTCAGTGGCCTGATAGCTTTAAAGGGCTGTGTGGATATTTACAATTTAAAAGTAATTAGAGCAACAGCAGGGGCAATATTTTCCTTACCTATAATAAATAAAATGGAATTTGCAGAATTAAAAAGGATTAAAGAAAAAAAACAATATTGTATACAGTTGATTTCTGCTGATACAGAAGGGGATAATTATTATCATGAAATTGATTATAAAGATCCCCTTATACTTGTTATTGGTAATGAAGCTAACGGTATAAGAAAAGAAATACTTGCTTTATCAGATAATATTGTAAAAATACCTGTTAATAGAGATATTGAGTCTTTAAACGCAGCTGTTGCCGGTTCTTTAATAATGTATCAAATAATTGGTAAGAAATTGGTATAAACAATTTAGGACCTATCCTTGTCAAGAATGTGGTGTTGTGATATAATTTAAAATAAGAAATTGTTAAACCATTTCTCTTGAAAGGATGTGGTCTAGTTGGAATTGACCGCAACATTCTTCTGGAGGCTTTTTGAAGAAACAGGATCAGTTAAAGCATATCTTGCATATAGACAGATTTTTAAATTGAATCCAGGCAATAATAACAATTACATATCTCAAAAGCAATGAAAGAGAGAGTAGTTATCATAAATCTTTTAGGGAAGGATAATCGGAGACTGAAAATTATCCTGGTGTAATGGTAATGAAATTCACTCTGGAGCTGTAGACTGAAGCCAGTAAGTCTAACCGGAATTTTATATTCCGTTATTTTTTTAAGTGAACTTTTCTTATTAAAGTTAATAAGGGTGGCAACGCGATATCTCGTCCCTGTGGGCGGGATTTTTTTATTGGCAAGAAAATTTATCCATCGGGAGGTGGCTATTTATGAATTTAAAAGAAAAGTTGGAAAAGTTAGAGGAGGAAGTAGAAGAAAAAATACCGGTTGTAAGTAATCTAGAGGAGTTAGAAAAACTTCGTGTTAAATATCTGGGCAAAAAGGGAGAGATAGCAGCTATATTTAATAGCATAGGCCAGGTAGAACCGGAAGAGAGACCAGTGATTGGGAAAGAAACAAATAAATTACAGGCGAAAATAGAAAAGATGCATACTGAAAAAAAAGCAGAGATGGAAGAAAAAATGAAAGAAGAAAAAATGAAAGAAGAAAAAATTGATATTACTTTACCGGGAATTGAACCCGAAATGGGTCATACACATCCTTTGACAAAAGTAATTAACGAAATAAAAGATTTATTTATCGGTCTTGGTTTTAAAATAGCAGAAGGACCTGAAATTGAAAATGAGTATTATAATTTTGAAGCCCTGAATATTCCAGAGCATCACCCGGCTCGTGATCTACAGGATACTCTATATATTGATGATAAATATTTGTTGAGGACACATACATCACCGGTACAGATACGGACAATGGAAAAAGAAGAACTACCAATTAGAATTCTAGCTCCGGGCAGAGTCTATCGTTCAGATGAACTGGATGCCTCACATTCACCTATTTTCCATCAAATAGAGGGCCTGGTTATTGATAGAGATATTTCATTTAGTGATTTGAAGGGGATCATAAAAATTTTTGTTAGTGAATTATATGGTAGTGATAGGAAGATAAGATTTAGACCCAGTTATTTTCCTTTTACCGAGCCTAGTGCAGAAGTTGATGTTTCCTGTATTGTTTGTGGAGGTGAAGGTTGTTCTGCCTGTTCTTATACCGGCTGGATTGAGCTATTAGGTTCAGGTATGGTACATCCCAATGTACTGGAAATGTCGGGAATTGATTCCCGTGAATACAGTGGTTTTGCTTTTGGTATGGGCTGGGATAGGATTGTAACTCAAAAATATGGTATTGATGATATAAGGGTTCTTTTTGAAAATGACCGGCGTTTTCTGGAACAATTTAACTAGAAAGGATGATATAGAATGAATGTACCTTATACATGGCTTAAATCATATATAGATTTCCCCTTTTCCCCGGCAGAATTAGCCCGGAAATTGACTATGGCTGGACTGGAAGTTGAAGAAGTAGAATATCTTGGTCAGGGTTTAGAAGGTATAGTAGTTGCTAAGATAGAAAAAATTGTAGAACATCCCAATGCCGATAAACTTGTTATCTGTGATGTAAATATAGGTAATGAAAAAATACAGATAGTTACCGGGGCTCCCAACGTTAAGGAAAAACAGAAAGTGGCTGT
>CAYRVO010000043.1:0-8666 GCA_964427565.1 uncultured Halanaerobiales bacterium
GTCTTATGGGACCTCCCGGGACTGGTGGTTTTGCAATTAGTGAAGAAACAGCTAAGGAAATGAAAACCTTTATAGAAGGTGGGACTGGTAGTATATCAGATAAAGAGTATCAGCCTGAATTTTTGCCTGATAAATTTGAAAGTGGAACTATTAACACGGCAGGTTTAGCAGGTTTAAAAGCAGGTGTTGAGTTTATTAATAATAATGGTAGAGTTAAAATTAAAAATAAGTTAGATAGTCTTACTGCAAAGTTTTTAGCAGGATTAAAAGAAATAAAAGGGATTAATATTCATGGTCCAGGAGATATTAACTTACAGGCTTCTACAGTGTCAATTACTGTTGATGGTTATGATTTAGGGGAATTAAGTTATATGCTTGCTGATAAATACAATATTATGACCAGGTCAGGCTTACACTGTGCCCCACTGGCTCATAAGAGTATTGGTACTTTTCCAGAAGGTACTGTCAGGTTTAGTATAGGTTATTTTAACAATGCTGAAGAGATAGATTATGCTCTGGAATGTTTGCAGGATGCTGTAAAATAATACTATATTTTAAATTTAAAATTATTGTGTTATAATTAATTTTATAAATAGAACAAGAGGTAATAAAAATGCAAGATTACAAATTATTAATTACATTTAAATCGACACACAGTGCCTTGAGATTTGAAAAGATTATTAAGGATCAGAATATATATACAAGGATGGTACCAGTACCCAGACAGATAAGTACATCATGTGGTATCGCCGGTAAAATAAAAAAAGAAGATATGGTGGATATAATTGATATTTGCCAGAAATATGAACTGGATTTTGATAGAATTTATAAGGTTTATGTTGATAAAGAAAGAGAACCAGAAATCTTATACCAGAATAAGGAGTGAAAGAGATGAAAGAAATAGATGCCCGTGGTCTTGATTGCCCTGAACCGGTTGTTAAGACCAGGAATGCTTTAAAAGAAGACAAAGAAGTAAAGGTTATTGTAGATAATAAAGTAGCAGCCCAAAATGTGACAAAACTGGCCAAAAAGATGAACTGTAAAGTTGATAGCTCGAAAGAAGATGAAAATTATTTTATATTAAGGATCAAAAAAGCTAAAGAGGTTGGGGAGAAGTCTGAAGATAAAGGAACAGATGATTCAGCAAATAAAGTATATATTTTAACCTCAGAAACGTTGGGAGATGGAGAAGAAGAACTGGGAGAATTTTTGATGAAAGGGTTTATCAGTACACTTTTAGAAATGGATCCTCTACCAGCTAAAGTGATATTTATGAATGCCGGGGTTAAAGTACCAACTTTAAACATGGAAGCGGTTGAATCACTTAAAAAGCTAAAAGAAAAAGGTGTAACTATTCTATCATGTGGGACATGTCTTGATTATTATAAACTTGAAGAAGAATTAAAAGTTGGAAGTATTAGTAATATGTTTGAAATTGTAGAAAGTTTACATGAAGGTAATGTAGTTGAAATATAGAAGGAGGAGGGGATAACTTTGACAGAAAAAATCAAATTAACTCAATATAGTAAAACATCTGGTTGAGCAGCTAAATTTGGTCCCCGGACCCTGTCGCAAGTTTTGCGGCGCGTTGATTTTTCTTATGAAGACAAAAATATGCTTGTTGGATTAGATAAAGCTGATGATGCTATTGCCTATAAACAAAATGAAAACACTGTATTAATTCAATCTGTGGACTTTTTTACACCAATTGTAGATGATCCTTATATGTTTGGTCAGATTGCTGCTGCAAATTCTCTTAGTGATATCTATGCTATGGGGGCTATGCCCAAACTAGCTATGAATATTGTTGCTTTTCCTTCCTGTTTAGATGAAGAAATTTTATCAGAGATATTACAGGGTGGTGCTGATAAAGTTAGTGAAAGTGGAGCTATTCTCGCGGGTGGACATACTGTAAAGGATGATGAACCCAAATATGGTTTATCGGTAACGGGAATGGTAAAACCCGAAAATTTACTTACCAATTCCGGAGCATGTGTGGGTGATAAACTTATCTTAACCAAACCCCTGGGCACAGGAATTATAACTACCGCTATTAAAGCCGGTATGGCTGATAAAAATAGCCGTGAGACTGTAATAAATAAAATGGCAGAACTCAATAATAAAGCAGTTAAACCGATGAATGAAATTGGTGTTCATGCCTGTACTGATGTAACTGGTTTTGGTTTATTTGGACATTGCTGGGAAATGGCCAGTGGTAGTAATGTTTCTGTTGAGCTAGAATCTGAAAAGATACCTATTATTGAAAGTGCAATTAACCTTGCAGACATGGGACTTATACCAGAAGGGGCATACAGTAATAAACAGTATCTGGAAGAAAACGTAAATATTTGTAAAAGTGTTGATAATAAATTGGTTGATGTATTGTATGATCCCCAGACTTCAGGTGGATTATTAATCTCAGTAGCTAAAGATAAAGTATCAGAATTATTAATAGAACTTTTTACTGCTGGAATTGATGAAGCATCTGTAATTGGTGAAATCACCGGTAAAGAAGTAGGGATTAAATTGAAATAAGCTGGGATTATAGAAAAATAATTATTGGAAGTAAATTTTCTCAGAAAATTTTTAGGAAACAAGAAAAATTATTCAAATTTAAAATTGATTGAGAAAGGTGTTTTTTTATGAATAAACACTCATATTTAAGCCAGATACCAAAAGTAAATGATTTCTTAGAATCAGAAGAAGGAAAAAGATTAATAGCTGAACACTCCCATCAGCTGGTTGTTGATGCAGTTCGCAAGGTAACAGATAATATAAGAAATGAAATATTAAATAAAGAGGAGAAAGAACTAAAGTCAGCCAATATAAATATATCACAAAATTTAATAATGCAGAAAGCAAGAAAATATCTTGAATTAAAATTAAGTCCCAATCTAAAAACTGTTATAAATGCTACGGGAGTAATTGTTCATACAAATTTAGGTCGATCTTTACTATCTGAATCAGCCTGTGAAGCTTTAGCAGGAGTGGCCAATAATTATTCGACACTAGAAATAGATAGAGACAGTGGAGAACGGGGTTCACGTTATGATAATGTGAAAGATATTTTAAGTGAATTGACGGGTGCTGAAGCCAGTATGGTTGTTAATAATAATGCAGGTGCTGTATTATTAGCTTTGAGTAGTATTGCTAAAGAAAGAGAAGTAATTATTACCCGGGGAGAACTGGTTGAAATTGGTGGTTCATTTCGAGTTCCTGATGTTATGAATATGAGTGGTGCAGATTTAGTTGAAGTAGGTACCACAAACAAGGTCTATATATCAGATTATGAACAGGCAATAACTGATGCAACCGGTCTATTGCTCAAGGTTCATACCAGTAATTACAGGATAGTTGGTTTTAGCAGGGAAGTGAATTTAGAAGAACTGGTTCAACTTGGTAGGGATAAATCAATACCGGTTATGGTTGATCTCGGTAGTGGAATAATGGTTGATTTAACTGAAGAAGGATTAAGTTATGAACCAACTGTACAGGAAAATATAGAAGCGGGAGCAGATATTGTAACCATAAGTGGTGATAAACTCCTCGGTGGTCCTCAGGCGGGAATTATTCTTGGTAACAAAGAATATATTGATAAAATGAAAAAACATCCTTTAAACAGGGCTCTGCGAGTAGATAAATTTACACTGGCTGCTCTGGAAGCAACTTTAAAAGAATATTTAGATTTAAATAGGGTCAAAAAGAAAATTCCTACTTTGCGAATGATAACTACTTCTCCAGCTGAATTAAAGCTGAGAGCTGAAAAATTACTTAAAATGCTGCAGGAAGAACTGGTAGATGAATTTAACATTAATCTGAGGAGTGATTATTCCCGGATAGGGGGAGGATCATATCCATTGGAAGAGCTTCCTACTTATGTGGTAAGTCTGGCACATGATAAAATAAGTGAAGATACTATTGCCTATAAATTAAGGATGAATAATCCTCCTGTTTTCAGCAGGATTCAAAATAATGAAGTGTTACTGGATATGAGGACAATAAAAGATGGAGAATTTGAAACACTGGTTGAAGCAATTAAGGATATATAATTTTTTAAAGGATAATATGGTTTCCCCACAAAAAGGTTGTTTTCACATCAAAGAACTGAAGATAATTATCTGGTTTTTAAGAGGGTGATTAAATTATGGCAAAAGATTTAATAATTGGTACAGCCGGTCATATTGATCACGGTAAAACCACTTTAATAAAAGCATTGACCGGCAAAGATACTGATAGATTAGATGAAGAACATGAAAGAGGTATTTCTATTGATCTTGGTTTCAGCAAGTTAAGTCTGGTTGATAATATTGATGTAGGGATAATTGATGTTCCTGGTCATGAGAAATTCATTAAAAACATGCTGGCCGGGGCAGGTGGGGTGGACTTAGCTTTACTTGTTATAGCTGCTGATGAAGGGTTTATGGCTCAGACCAGAGAACATCTGGAAATCCTTAATATGCTTAATGTGCAGGAAGGGATTATAGTAATTTCCAAGATAGATCTGGTTGATGAGGAATGGCTCGAATTGGTAATTGAAGATATTAAGGAACAGGTAAGTAATACTTTTCTGGCCGATGCTCCTGTTGTCAGGGTTTCACCTGTAGAAGATAAAGGACTGGAGGAATTAAAAACAGAAATTGCCCGAAAAGTCAAAACAATCCCTGATAAAAATACTGAAGGAAATATATATATGCCTATTGATAGGGTATTTACCATTCAGGGTCATGGTACAATTGTAACCGGTACTTTAATGGCCGGTAAAATAGAGAAAGAAGATACATTAATGATTTATCCGGATAAACTTAAAACACGGGTAAGGAGTATTCAGGTTCATAACAAACAGGCGGAAAAGGCTGTACCCGGTCAGAGAACAGGAATTAATCTGGCTGGTGTTGATAAGGAACAACTTAAAAGGGGAGATGTTCTTGCTACTCCAGGAAGTCTTGAAAAAACCAGATATCTTGATGCCTATCTGCAGGTGATTTCTTCACTTACCTTTTCTATAGAACATGGTGATCGTATCAGGTTTCACCTGGGAGCACGGGAAGTTATGGGTAGAATATTTATTTTTGGTCGTGATGAATTATTACCGGGGGAAAAGGCTTTTGTTCAGTTCAAACTGGAAGAAGATATTGTAGCAAATTTCAGGGAGAGGTTTGTTATCAGACGTTATTCACCGATGACAACTATTGGTGGTGGTACAGTACTAAATAATCACCCTGGTTATCATAGAGAATCTGATAGTGAGGCTATAGAAGTATTGCAGACATTTGCTACAGGAGATGATTTAAAGATAATAGAAAAACATTTACAACTGGTAGATAAAGAATCATTGACTCCTGATAAACTTAGCAGAAAGTGTGGATTAAATAAAAAATATTTACTTGAACAGTTAGAAACACTAGAAAATAAAGGCAGAATAAAAGCATTAGATACGGGTTCGAAATCAAGCTGGATTCATAATGATAATTATAAAATATTAATAAGAGAAATAGTAAATTATGTACGACAGTATCATGAAAAATATCATCTGCGCCCCGGTGTACCGAAAAATGAAATTAAAGTAAAATTATCTATGGAGCTGAATAATAATGAATATAATGTTCTGCTGGATAAAATTGCGAATGATGGAGAGATAGTAATTGAAGGTTCAACAGTAAGTTTACCACAATTTAGTGTTAAATATAGGTCTGAAGAAAAAGAAATAAAAGGAAAGATGATTGCTTTATATCTTAAAAATGAATTCAATCCACCTGGTAGAGATGAAATTATAGAAAAATTTTCTGACCAAGATGTGACAGGGGAAATCTTTGCCTCACTTGTCAATAAGGGGATACTTAAGAGGATTACAGAGGGAATTTATTTTCATCATCAGGCAATTTCGGAAGCTGAAGAATTATTAAAAGAATATCTGCAGAAAAAAGATGAGATAGAGCTGGGGCAGTTTAGGGATTTGATTGACAGCAGCCGCAAATATGCTTTACCACTCCTGGAATATTTTGATAGAAAAAAAATAACGGTTCGTAAAGGTGATAAAAGGATACTGGCTTAAAACTGGAAACAAATTATTATATAGAGGGGTCTAATTATGTTAGAGTATGAAATTCCCGGTTTTAGAAACTTGAAAATTGACAAAGTAGTTATTGATTTTAACGGAACACTGGCCTGTGATGGGGAAATTATAGCTGATGTAAAAGAGCGTTTAAGAATTTTGACAGCTAAATGTGATGTTATTGTACTTACTGCTGATACTTTTGGTACTGTTCAGGATGAGTTTGCAGATATGGATATTGAAATTGAAATTATAGATAGTGATAAAGGAAGAGAATATAAAAGTAATTTTATAGAAAAACTAGGTTCAAAAAATGTAATTGCCATTGGAAATGGTAATAATGATCAATTGATGTTAGAAAAAGCAGTCCTGGGAATATTGATTATAGGTGATGAAGGTGCTGCTACTGAAAGTTTATTAGCTTCAGATATAGTAATTAAAGATATTAATGATGCCCTTGATTTGTTAATCAAACCCGGACGATTAATAGCTTCCCTGCGGAGATAGGAGTAATAATTATGAGGATTAGAACCTTAGAGATGTTTGTAGAACTTGTGGAATTAGGTAGTTATTCACATGTGGCAGAAAAACTTAGTCTGACTCAACCTGCAGTTACAATGCAGATTAAAGCACTGGAAGAACATTTTTCAACAGAATTAGTTATTAAGGAAAAAGGTGAGATTCATTTAACACCTTCAGGTAGAGTAATTTATAACAAAGCAAAAGAAATCCTGGAAAATTGGGAAATTGCTGAAAGTAAGGTTAATTACTATCAGGGACTTGTGGATGATGAACTTACAATTGGGGCCAGTACTATTCCCTCTGTTTATCTATTACCGGAAAAATTATCGGAATTTGCAGAGGAATTTCCTGAGGTTAATATAATTATGGAAACAGGTGATAGCCGGGATATAATAGATAAACTTGAAAAAAAAGAAGTGGATGCAGGTATAGTTGGTTTAAAACCTAGATCTACCAGGTTTAAAGTAAAGGTGGTTGCCAGAGATTCTTTAGTTTTAATTGTTCCCTGCAGTAATTTTTTGATTGATAAAGATAAAGTATATTTAAAGGATCTAAAAAAAGAAAAAATATTGATGCGAGAAAAGGGTTCTGGAACCAGGAAAGCATTTATGAAAGGTCTGACAAAAGTGGGGATTAATTTTTCAACTCTAAATATTAATGCTTCGCTAGGAAGTACACAGGCAGTTATTTCTGCGGTAGAGGCCGGATTGGGTATATCTTTTGTTTCCAGCCTTGCTGCCCGCCAGGCTGTTAAATGTAATAAGGTCAGGCAAATTCAAGTAAAAAATCTTTCTGTTAATCGTAATTTTTATCTTAGCTATCATAAAGCCAGGGAGAATGAATTGCTTATTAAAGGTTTGAATAGGTGTTTTTAAAGAAGATGTTGGTAATGAGGTTACAAAAAATTATTATTTAAGTCTTGTAAGATATAAAATTAAAAAAATAAATAAAACTGTTGACAGAACGTATAAAGATGTGTATAATAATATTGTGAAAAAAATAACATAAATAGTTTAAGCTGGTTGAGGAAAATGGGAGAGAGCTTTTTGAGTCACCGACAATCTCTCAGGTTTAAAGACAGAGCAGTAATGGGAAACCATTACTGCTCTGTCTTTTTTATTGTTAATATTTACATATTATTTAAAGAAGGTGTTCTTATGAAGAAAAGTTATTTGCTTATAAGCAATAATCCCCGGGTGAAAAAGCATTATCAGGAAGACTTTGAAATAAAATTTTGTAATACCTTAAATGAAGTAATGATAACGGTCAGAGATTATATTCATGCAGGACATATACTTATTTCCCATCCTCTGGCCGGAAGTGTAAAACCGGCTCAGAATTCATATAGATCAATTATACTGGCGAATGGAGAAGATCTTGATTACAAATCTCTAGAAATAATTGAAAGGGCAATATTTAAAGTAAAGCAGTTTCAGAAGGACAAACAGGATATTGAATATCCTTCAGATATTCTTGCTGATTATCAGGTGATAGATTATACCTTAATCAGTAGTGGTGTGAAAAGTTTAACATAGTTGATTTTCAATAATAATCCGTTATTTTGAAAGGGGGTGAAAATGATGATTAAAGTCAATAAAGAAAATTTTGATGCGGAAGTCCTTAATATAGATGGAGTGGTAGTTGTTGATTTTTGGGGTGAGAATTGTGATGTTTGTATGGAATTAATGCCTGATGTTATAAAGTTGGCTGAGGAATATGGAGACTATATTAAGTTTTGTAAATTAAACATTAAAGGTAATCGTCGACTGGCAATGAGTCAGCAAGTATTGGGTCTACCCTCTATCGTTTTTTATGTAGATGGTGAAAAGAAAGAACACCTAAGTGGTGAGGACCTTGAGCCTGAAGATATTGAAGAAGTTTTGGAAAAATATTATGAGTAAAATTTAAGCAGAGACGGGAGGTGAAGTTATTTGAAACTTGAATTGGGTAAAATTAATATAGTAGATATTGAATTTGGTGCTAAGACCAAAATAAAAGATGGAATACTTACAATTAATAAAGAAGAACTTCTGGAAAACATAAATGATGATCAGCGTATTAAATCAATTGACCTTAATATTGTAAAGGCCGG
>CAYRVO010000044.1:0-8554 GCA_964427565.1 uncultured Halanaerobiales bacterium
TATGGCTGCAAATGCGATTGGGGCTTCTAAAATGTCTGTAATGTATAAACATATTCTACCCAATGTTGTGGGAACAATATTTATTCAGGCTGCTATGGATATTCCTGTAGTTATTACATTTGAAGCAGCTTTAAGTTTTCTCGGCCTGGGTACACCACCACCGACACCTAGCTGGGGAAGTATTTTGAAAATAGGTTATTCCTATATAAGAACATGTCCCTATATGGTTATTTTTGGTGGAATTGCTTTAATTTTTGCCACATTGGGTTTTACACTTTTTGGGGAAGCATTAAGGGATAATCTGGATCCTAAATTAAGAAGGATACAATAGTAAAGAAATTAAGGTTTAACTGTATAAACTACTATTGATTGAGGATAAAACAGTTATCAATCTGTTTTATCCTCAATATTTTTTTGTAAACTATGTTAAAATTTAATACAATAAAGTTGGTTTCCAGGTATTTCAACCGATTTTAAGCTTCTATTTATTGATTATAATTTAATTATCAAAAGTTTTGATTAGCAATAGTAAAATATAAGATAATAGGAGAATTCCTAAAAGGGGTTGATTTAACATGAGTTACTGGCAGCGTCAAAAATTAATGTTAACAGAAGATGAAAACAAAAAAATAAGAAATATGGTAGTATTTGTGGCAGGTATAGGAGGGCTTGGTACTCATCAGCTCCAGGAACTTCAGAGAATTGGTGTAAAAAAAATTTATTTACTGGATTTTGACTGTATACAGGCCAGTAATTTAAACCGTCAAATTTTATATGGTAGTAATGATATTGGTAAATACAAAACAGAAACAGCAAAAGAGGTGCTGGATTCATTTGACCTGGAGACAGAAATAATTACTATAAATCAAAAATTGACATCCGGCTTTGAGTTACCAGAAGATGTAAATATAGTTTTCGATGCCCTCGATAATTTTAAAAGCAGATTTATTCTGGATGATTTAGTTCAGAACCGGGGAATACCCCTGATTCACGGAGGAATTAGTTCCTGGTATGGTCAGATAACCAGTATAATTCCCGGGAAAACACCTACATTAAAAGAAATATTTGCAACTGCTGAAGATGAAAAAGAAAAGATACCTGCTTTTTCACCGGTTGTTTCAGCTGTAGCTTCTCTACAGGTTATTGAAGGTGTTAAAGTTTTTCTGGGTAAGGATAATATACTGGCTGCTAAGTTGATGTATATAGATTTTTCAGATTATTCATTTGAAATTATTGAATTATAGGTATATAATAGTAGTGATAAAAAAATATGAGTCTTCGAGTTATTTTACCTGTAAAATGGTAATTTGGCCGTCAGGGTTCAGGGGGAAACCCCTTTGCCTCCCGAGATTGGAAAGGAGACATTCTGGTCAGTGTCTCTTCATAGATACTGGCTTATTTATTTATGTACAATATTTTTAAAAAGAAAGAGATGTAAGTTGATCAAAAATAACAAGGAGAGGAAACTTAAGATGAAAACAATTATTGTCAGTGGAAAAGCCAGTGGGGTAGGTAAAACCACCTTAATTACCAAAATTATAAAAAAATTAGCAAATTTAACAAATAAAATAGGTGTAATTAAATGTTCTATAAATGATGAGTTTATAGAGCCGGAGGTTATTGATGATATAGATGTTATTAACACTCCCGGTACTGATACAGCTCTTTGTAAAAAAGCCGGTGCCAATAGAGTTATACTTATTAAATGTAATAGAGAAAATTTGGAAGATGCACTTGTTGAGGCTAAAAGTTTAATGGATGATGTAAATTATCTATTTATTGAAGGTAATAGTGCAGCAAACTACATCAAGTCTGATTTAATAATTTATCTAACAGATGAGAAAGCAAAAATGAAATCATCTGCAGAAATGGCAGAGGAAAAATCAGATATTATAATTAATAGTCAGGATGTATTTAGCAAAAACAAAGTTGGTGAAATTAATTTCAAATTTAATCTGGATAAAATAAGGTGCCCAAAAGCATTATTAACAGCTACATTAATGGATTTTAAGCCGATTTTAATAGCAAAAAAGTTGAATCAAGAAAAGGTTAAACTTACGGGTTGTCAGTTAGGCTGTTTTTAAATCAGGATCTTTCATAATTAATTATGCAAGAGACTTAAATAATAATAAATGGAGTGGTGATTTTGTCTGAATTTCTAGATTTAAATAGTCCTCATATGTTCTGGGAATTACTGAATGAAAATATGAATATTAGAATTGAAAGTACTGAGACAATAAATTATAAGGAAAGTGTTAATAGAATATTGGCAAACGATATATATTCACCTGAAAATTTACCACCTTTTACACGTTCGACAGTTGATGGTTTTGCTGTTAGAGCTAAGGATACAGCAGGAGCCAGTAGTTCTATGCCTGCTTATTTAAAAATAATAGGTGAAGTAAAAATGGGGATGGAAACAGATATTAAAATTAATGCAGGAGAAGCGGTAAAAATAGCTACCGGTGGAATGATGCCGGAAGGTGCAGATGCTGTAATCATGGTGGAATATACTGATTATCTGGATGATGAAACTATAGAAACAGGAAGCTCGGTTGCTTCTGGTGAAAATGTTGTCAAGAAGGGTGAGGATATAGAAAAGGATAAATTGCTTTTTACCAGTGGACATTTAATAAGACCTCAGGATAGTGGTGTACTGGCTGGTTTGGGTATGACAGAGGTGGAAGTATATAAAAAGCCCGAAGTTGCCATTATATCTACAGGAGATGAACTTATACCACCTGAAGCAGAAACGGACATGGGTCAGATAAGAGATATTAATAGTTATTCACTGGGAGCGACAATTAAAAAAAATGGAGGAACTCCCAGATATATAGGTATTATTGAAGATTCCTTTTCCAGGCTTAAAGAAGCAGTTAAAACAGGTCTTAGTTCCAACCTTGTCCTTATTTCCGGTGGTAGTTCTGTAGGATTAAAAGATATGACAATAGATGTTCTTAATTCTCTTGGTGAACCTGGTGTTTTACTACATGGAATATCTATAAAACCTGGGAAACCAACCATTTTGGCTGTGATTGATGATACTCCAGTAATAGGTTTGCCGGGTCATCCTGCTTCAAGCTGGACTATAACCTATAATCTTGTTCGACCTTTAATAATGGCTCTAGCAGGACGAGATATTGGTATTACGAATAGTATTAATGGTCAAGTAGATTTAAATCTGATAGATAAAAAGATAAGGGCTGAACTGGAGCGAAATTTGGTTTCTGATAAAGGAAGAGAACAATATGTACCTGTTAAGTTAATAATTAATCAGAATGATAAAGACAATTTAAAATATATTGCCAGACCGATAACCGGAAAGTCAAGTTTGATTACTACTTTAGTACAGGCCGATGGATTTATTAAGATAGATACCTATAGTGAAGGATTAAACAAAGGTGAGATAATTGAAGTTATAGTATTTTAAGGAAAGCAGGTTGATAGTTCATGAAAAGAAAGATTTATTTAAATAAAGTTTCATTAGAAGAGGCAAAAAATAGATATTTAAAAATTTTTAATGATGATTTTATGGATGGAGAAAAAGTAAGGGTTAGTGAAGCAATGGGTCGAATAACTGCTCAACCTATTTATGCTGAGCGTTCTGCTCCTGGTTATTTTGCTTCAGCTATGGATGGTATTGCAGTAAAAGCTGAAGATACTGCTGGTGCAAGTGAACGTAGGCCGATTATTTTAACAAAAGGAGAACAGGCTTTGCTGGTAGATACTGGTGAACCTGTACCGAATAAATTTAATGCAGTTATAAAGATTGAAGAGGTTAATGAAACAGAGGGAGGAAATTATAAGATAGAAAAAGGAACTACTCCCTGGCACAATGTAAGGAGTCCCGGAGAAAGTGTTATTAAAGGCCAGATGATTCTTCCAACAAATCATAAATTAGCTGCCCGGGATATTGGTGCTATACTTGAATCTGGTATTACAGAAATAACGGTCAGGAAGAAACCTGTAATTGGAATTATGCCTACAGGGACAGAACTTGTTCCTCCAGAGGTAGAACCTGAGCAGGGTCAGTTAACTGAGTTTAATTCTGCTATGTTGTCAGCAGGTATAAATAGTTGGGGTGCTTGTGCTCATAATACTGATATAATTCCTGATAATTATGAAGAAATTAAAGAAAAATTTATTGCTGAACATAAAAATAATGATATTACTGTTATAATTGCCGGTTCATCTGCAGGAGAAGAAGATTATACTGTTAAAATTTTGCAGGAGATGGGGGATATTATTGTTCATGGTATAAATATTATGCCCGGGAAACCAGTTATACTTGCTGTGGTTGATGGAAAACCTGTTATTGGTTTACCTGGTTATCCGATTGCAGCATTATTAAATTGCTATATTTTTATTAGATCATTAATATATAGTTTATTGGGTCTAAATGTTCCCGATATACCCCGAATAGAAGCAGAATTAAAACGCAAATTACCTTCACAGGTTGGTCTTGAAGAATTTATTCGTGTTAATATAGGTGAAATTGAAGGACAGATGATTGCTGTACCCGGGAAAAGGGGTTCAGCTGCAATGTCATCTCTGCTTAAGTCTGATGGAATTGCAGTGATACCTGGACAAAAAGAGGGCTTAGCAGCAGGTTCAAAAACATCTGTATATATTATAAATTCTGATAAAAATATTAATAATAATTTATTATTCAGTGGAAGTCATGACCTAACTCTGGATATTTTAATAGATATATTACGGCAAAAACGTGCTGATTTTGATCTCAGGGTGCAGTCAATTGGGAGTATGGGTGGTATAATGGCCTTAAAAAGAAAAGAAGCCCATCTGGCCGGAGCTCATCTTCTGGATACAGAAACAGGTAATTATAACACTTCTTATGTAAAAAAATATTTACCTGGTCGTAAAATGGCATTAATTAATCTTGTTACCCGTCAGCAGGGTTTATTTGTTAAGAATAATAATCCAAAGAATGTTAATTCTATACAGGATTTAAAAAGAGAAGATATAATTTTTATGAATAGGCAGAGAGGTGCAGGAACCAGAGTGTTACTTGATTACTGCTTAGAAAAAGAGGATATAAGTCCTGAAGATATTGAAGGTTATGAAAGAGAGGAATATACTCATATTAAAGCTGCTGCTGCTGTAAATAATGGTTCTGCTGATACAGCACTGGGAATTAAGGCTGCAGCTACTGCTCTTGACCTGGATTTTATACCTTTAATGAAAGAGTCTTATGATATAATACTATCTGAAGAGTTATTAAATGATAAAAGAATAGAAATGCTATTGTCAATTATCAGGTCTCAAAATTTCAAAGATAGAGTTTTAAAAATGGGTGGATACAGTACAGAGGATAGTGGAGGGGTGAAAAAAATTGAATAATACCTTGATTGATCAATATGGGCGAGAAATAAATTATTTACGAATATCAATAACTGATAGATGTAATCTGCGCTGTCAATACTGTATGCCAGAAGAAGGTGTAGATTATAAGTCACATTATGATATTCTTTGTTATGAAGAAATAAGAGATATAGTTGAAGTTGCAGTAAGTCTGGGTATTAATAAGGTGAGATTAACTGGTGGAGAACCACTTGTCAGGCTTCATATTGAAGATTTAATAGAATTATTATCTGGAATTGAAGGATTAGAAGATATTGGTTTAACTACTAATGGAACTCAATTTGCTGAAAAGGCTAAATTATTAAAGAGTGCTGGCCTGGAAAGAGTAAATATTAGTTTAGATACACTTGATAGAAAGAAATATGAACAAATTACAAGGCGGGATAAATTTGATGATGTTATGAGAGGAATAGAAGCTGCTTTGGCCAATGATTTTAATCCTGTTAAAATAAATACAGTAATTATGAAAGGTATTAATGAAAATGAGATATATGATTTTGTTGATTTAATAAAAGAATACCCCCTACATGTAAGATTTATTGAACTCATGCCATTAGGGGAAGCTGATGAGAATAATAATCTCTATATTTCTCTAACTGAAGTTAAAGAAAAAATTAAAAACAGGGAAAGATTAATACCGGCTACTATCCAGAGCAATGGACCAGCAGTATATTATAAAATCCCTTCTGCTAAAGGTACAATTGGTTTTATTACTCCCATTAGTGATACATTTTGCAGTGATTGTAATAAATTACGATTAACCTCTGATGGAAAATTAAAGCCATGTTTATTTAGTGATGAAGAGATAAATATTAAGACTGCAGGGAAAATAGATAAAAGAACTGTTCGAGAGAAATTTATACAAGCTGTAAAGATAAAACCTTTTAACCATAAAGATAAAGCAGAAACAAAAAGAAGCATGCACCAGATTGGAGGTTAAAAAATTGGCTAAATTCAGTCATATTGATAATGAAGGTAAGGCAAAAATGGTGGATATAAGTGAAAAAGGTGATACAAAAAGAGAAGCAGTTGCTACTGGTTTTATAAAGATGCAGCCAGAAACCCTACAGCAAATTAAAGAGGGTAAAATCAAAAAAGGAGCAGTGCTGGAAACAGCAAGGGTTGCTGCTATAATGGCTGTAAAGAAGACTTATGAACTTATTCCCATGTGTCATCAACTATTATTAACTGGAATAGATGTAGATTTTGAGTTTACTGATAGTAAAACAATTACTATTACTGTAACTGCCAGGACTACCGGTAAGACAGGTGTGGAAATGGAAGCATTAAATGGGGTATCTACAGCTGCATTAACTTTATATGATATGTGTAAAGCTATTGATAAAAGAATGGTAATTGGAGATATTAAATTGATGAAAAAAACAGGTGGCAAAAGTGGAAAGTTTGTGAGGGAGTGTAATAATAATGATTAAAACTGCTATCCTAACAATTAGTGATAAGGCCTCCCGACAGGAAAGAAAAGATAAAAGTGGTAAACTTATAGCAGAAATGATTAATGAAATTCAAGCTGAGGAAGTATTGTATAAAGTAATACCTGATGAAAAGGAAGAAATAAGTGAAAATATAATTCATATTTGTGATAACAAAATTGCTGATTTGATATTAACTACCGGGGGAACAGGTTTTGCTCCCCGCGATATTACCCCTGAAGCTACCAGTAAAGTGATAGAGAAGGAAGTACCGGGTATAACTGAAAAAATGAGAAATGAAACAGCCAGTATTACACCAATGGCTTATTTGTCCCGGGCAAAAGCAGGTATAAGAGGTAGGACTCTGATTGTAAATTTACCGGGTAATCCAAAAGCAGTAAGAGAATGTCTGGAAGCTATTTTTGATATATTACCTCATGGAATAGATATCTTAAAAGAGAATGTAACAGAACATGATTAGAATTACAGTTAAACCGGAAGATAAAATTTTATTACTGGAGGTTTAATTTATGGAGCAAAAAACACTTGTCTTTAAAGAAGATAGATTAATACTTCTTGATCAGAGGAAATTACCTGCTGAAATAAAGTATTTTACAGCAGAGAATTATAAAGATGTTGAATTTGCAATTTCCAATATGGTAGTTCGTGGGGCCCCTGCTATTGGTGCTACAGGTGCTTATGGAGTTTATCTGGCTGCACTTGAATTCAAAGGATTATCAAAGGAGAAATTTATTACTAAACTTAAACAGGCAAATAAAAAGCTTGCTAAAGCGCGACCTACTGCTGTTAATTTAAGCTGGGCTATAAAACAGATGGAAATTTTGATAGATGAATATAGAGGAGAAAAAAAAGAAGAAATCATAATTAAATTATACAAAGAAGCAGAAAGAATAAAAAATGAAGATATAAAAACAAATAAAAGAATGGCGGTTAATGGTAATCAAATAATTCCTGAAGAGGCTACAATTCTTACCCATTGTAATGCCGGGGCTTTAGCCACGGTTGATTATGGAACTGCCCTTGGTGTAATAAGAGAGGCTTTCTCCAGTGGTAAAAATATTAAAGTATATGCTGATGAAACAAGGCCCAGACTTCAGGGGGCCAGGTTGACAGCTTTTGAACTGGTATCTGAAGGTATAGAAGCTACTTTAATAGCAGATAGTGTAGCACCTACTTTAATCAGAGATGGAGTAATAGATATAATTATTGTTGGTGCTGATAGAATTGCTGCCAATGGTGATACTGCCAATAAAATTGGAACATATATGCTATCTGAAATAGCAGCAAAATTTGATGTTCCCTTTTATATTGCAGCTCCAATCTCTACTATAGATTTTGATATTAATACTGGTGATGAAATTGAAATAGAAGAACGTTCTCCCCGGGAAGTAACTCATATTGAAGGTAAGCAGATTGCTCCTGAGGAAATAGAAGTATATAATCCAGCTTTTGATGTTACCCCTGCAGCTAATATAACAGGAATTATAACAGAGGAAAAGATTTTATATCCGCCATTTGCAGAACAAATCAAAAAATTGTATAATGCTTAATGTAAAATAAGCTATTTTAAATATATTAATTCAATTATTTTGAATTAGTATATTTTTTTTATTAAATAAGGTTGGTTTACCCACAAAAAGGTTGTTTTCACATCAAAGCAAATTTTTTGAGTCATCTAAAATGTTCATATCCGCTTAAAATACGGTTCATAATCTATGGGA
>CAYRVO010000045.1:0-8506 GCA_964427565.1 uncultured Halanaerobiales bacterium
TTTGTCGATAATCATGTTCCTGAGAACTTTCAAAGGCAAATTGGTATCCTTTTGTCATTTCACTTATTCTGGAAGAGAGATAGGTTGCATCTGTAAAATGTTTAGTTTTATAATAAGGATTCTTTTTATTTTCAAGGGCCAATATTTTAAAATCATCATTTGAGGTAAATATTACGGGTTTATTATTATCATATCTTAAATTAAGCCAGGCTTTTAGATTTCCAAATACAAAATCAGTATCTCTTTCCTTAAAAAAGTCATCAATAACCAATAGATCAGAGTTAATTACTGCTTTTTCAATCATAGCTACTTCATCAAGTAATTGTTGATCACTGGTTTTAAATTTTCTGGCTTTCCAGAGGTAATTAACTTCACTCATAAAGAAAACAGGTCTATAATTAAAATCATTAAGGCTTGTACCCCTTCTTTTATATTTTAAAGGATTTTTTTCAAATTTTTGTTTTGCAAATTGCCAGGCAGCTGTTTTTAAAGCTGAAATAGCTATATGAGTTTTACCTGAGCCATTGTAATAACTGAATATATATACAGATTGTGGTCCTTTAAGGGCTGTTAATATATTTTCAGCATAAGATTTAATCTTTTTAACTTTTTTTATATTTTCCTCGGGAGCTGCATTATATTTGAAAGTTTTAAAACTTACATTTTTAAATTTAGGAGGTATGTTACTGCTGATAATAATTTTTTTGTATATTCTTTGAATTGCTTCTTTGTCACTATAATATTTACTGGTATCCTTTTTTATAGAGTTCTGAGAGTGTTTCTCTTTCCATTTCTTTCTTATTTTTTTGAGTTCCTGTTGAAATTTGTTTTTCAAGATTTTTCCCCCTTTCTTTCCTGTAATCATAATAATCTTCAAGTCTATAAATATTCTTTTCTAAAAAATTACTAAGGATTGCATAACAGTAGTTCAGGGGATTTCCTCGGGCATTATCTGAACTTGTCTTTAAAATTTCAATTATAAGTTCTTCTTCGATACCATCATCTATAAAAGTGATAATTTTTTTGAAGGAATAAGGGGTTAATTGTAAGGAACCAAAAATATCTGACCAGGTATGGGCAATTTTTTTACCCTTTTCAGTTGTTTCTGAGTGCTGTAATCTACAGCTTTTATTTTTAATAATTAACCAGCCGCGTTTAAGCAGACAATAGAGTGATTTTTTTATTTCTGAGGCCGGGAGAGAGGTGTCTGTAATAAGCATATCTGGAAGTTTTTGTGTTAGTTTTTTATTTTTATAACTATAGATAGTAAATAATATAAGTTTTTGAGAAGAATTTAATAACTTGCTATTTTTTATTCTCTGGGCATAGGAAAAAAAATCTTCTTCACTAATAATATTAATTACTGGCAATTATATTCACCTCTATTATCTAACATAATATCATATATCATAATTGAATTTCAATATGATTTTTTGTTAATTTGATAATATGTGTGTTGAATAATAATAATATTAAAAAAGCGCTATTCATTATTAAGGAAGGAATTATTAAATTTATAGTGAATAATAATAAAATAGTTTAAGTATTATTTTATTAAAATAATATAAAAGAGGGAAAACTTATGGTAAATAAGGATAGACTTCTCGAAAAATATAAAAAATTTGTTAAAGTAAATAGTTATTCCTGCCAGGAAAGAGAAATTGCAGATATTTTAAAAAAGGAACTTAAAGATTTAGGATGTAGTGTTAAAGAAGATAATGCAGCTCAAAAGATAAATGGTAATTGTGGTAATATAATTGCTAAATTGCCTGGCAATCATGATTATTCTGAATTGTTATTTGCGGCTCATATGGATAGGATTGATAGTGGTAATAATGTAGATCCTAAAATTATAGATGATGTTATAATAGGAGGTAATGGAAGTTCAGGGGGCGATGATGTTGCTGGCCTGGTAACAATTCTTGAAATTTTAAATCAAATAAAACAAAGTACAGATCATGCGGGGATAAAGGTTATATTTACAGTTGCTGAAGAAGCAGGGCTTCTGGGGGCTAAAAATTTATCGACAGGTGTTTTAGATTTTGTCGATTATGGGTTAGTTTTTGATGCAGAAGGTTCTCCAGGTACTATAATTTATAGTTCACCTGCTTATGTAGATATAAGTGTAAATATTAGTAGTAAAGAAAAAAAAGAAATATATAAAATTACGACCTCAATAATATCTGAATTAAATTTGGGTCATATAGATTCAGAAACAACAGTTAGAGTACGTTTTGAACAGGGATGGAAGAAAAAAGAATTACCTAATGCTATTAAATTAAAGGGAGAAATAATTTCTTATAATAGTAAAAAACTGAATAGAGAAATAATAAAAATGAGAAAAATCATTACTGATATTACTGAAAAATATCAATGTGAGCTAGATTTTAATATTAAAAATATATATAGTAAATATAAATTGAGCAAGAGCTGCCATTTTATTACTATCTTAAAAGAAGCAGCAGCAAATTGTAATCTGGATATAAATCTATTAGAGATTCAGGGGGGTAGTGATGCTAATATTTTCAATAATATGGGGGTACCTACTGTTAACTTGGGTACTGGTTTAGATAACGTACATACTGCACAAGAAAAAGTATATATTAATGATATGGTAAAAGTTATTGAATACAGTCTGGAAATAATAAATAAAATCAAGGAATCTAGCCATGTATAGTATTTCTACTGCTATAGGTTATATTGAAGAAAAAATTTCTACAGGGAAAAAAATAGATATAGTTAGATTAAAAAATGGTGAGAAAGCAATAAATTATAAATATATTACCGGGACAGTTAGTGAAAATGACCGGGTATTATTAAATACAACTGCTGTAGAGCTTAAATTGGGCACTGGTGGTTATCATTTTATTATCTGTAATTTAGAAAATTTTAAAAGTAATGACCGAGAAATAAAAGGACCCGGTCATATAATGAAAATGAGATATACTCCCCAGCAAGTAAGAACATTTTGTGTAGAGGAAAAAGAAAGTCGTCACCGTGATAAAATAAAAAGTTTTACTGATTTAGAAGGTAAAATAGTAGTAATATTACCACTACATAGTCTTCTTGCCCCTTTAGCAATAGTATTTAAGGAAATGTTTCCTGACAGTAATTTTGTCTATATAATGACAGAAGGTGGTAGTCTTACTATTGATGTAAGTTTTCTTGTAAAAGAATTGAACAAAAAAAATTATATTCAGAATACAATAACCGTTGGTCAGTGTTTTGGAGGAGATCTGGAAACAGTAAATATATTTACTGGTTTAGCTGCTGCCAGTGAGATTTGCAAAGCAGATTTGATAGCTGTTAGTATGGGACCAGGAATTACCGGGACAGGAACAGAACTTGGCTTTAGTGGTGTGGAGAATGCATTTACAAATTATGCAATTAGAGTTTTAGGAGGTAGAAGTTATATTGTACCCCGGATTAGTTTGGCTGACAGGAGGAGCAGACATTATTTGCTCAGTCACCACACAATTACTTTGCTTAGTAAATTAATTGATAGAAAAACAAATATTATATTTCCCTTACACAAAAAAATAAGAAAGAAAATAAAAGAATTAAGCCTGGATAAAAAACACAATATCATATATTATAAATTTAAAGAAGTAAAAAAAATATTAAGCAGATCAGAATTTACTTTTAACAGTATGGATAGATCTTTTACTGATGACCCTTTGTTTTTTATAACTGGTGGATTACCTGTACTAAAATATAAAGAAATCATGGAGGAGTAATATAATGGAAAAATTCAAAGAGGAGACAATTTCTACGGAAACAATTTATCAGGGTAAAATATTGAATTTAAGAAGAGATAAAATAAAACTTCCGGATAGTAGAGAGTCAGTACGAGAAATAATAGAACATTCCGGGGGAGTAACAATAATACCTGTAACAGATAGTGGTAAAATTTTACTTGTCAAACAATACAGGAAAGCAGTTGAAGATGTTTTATATGAAATACCTGCTGGTAAATTAGAAAGTGGTGAAGAACCTATCAAATGTGCTGAGCGAGAACTTGAAGAAGAAACCGGTTATCGAACGGGAAAAATAAAAAAGTTATATTCTTTTTATACTTCACCTGGTTACAGTGATGAAATAATTCATTTGTATATTGCCCGGGAATTAAATTTTATAGCTCAAAATCCTGATAAAGATGAATTTATAGTGGTAGAAGAGATAAACAAAGAAGAAATTATGGAGTTAATAAATAATGGAAAAATTAAAGATAGTAAGACTATTATTGGGCTTTTGCAATTTTTAAGAGGTGATATATAATTAATGCAGGAATTCTTTGCTGATTTACACATACATATAGGTAGTGCCGGGAATGGTAAACCTGTTAAAATTACTGCTTCGAAAAAATTAAATTTCGCCAATATCGCTTATGAGTCAATGGATAGAAAAGGTCTAGATATGGTTGGTATTGTAGATTGTGCTTCACCACCTGTAATAAAGGATATAGAAGAACTAATTACCAATGGAGTCATGAAACAATTACCAGCAGGAGGGATTAAATACAAAAATAAACTGGTCATTATTCCAGGAGTAGAAGTAGAAAGCAGGGAAGAAAATGGGCAGGCACATTATCTGGCATTTTTTCCTGATTTAAAAAGTATAAAAGAGTATTCTACCATCCTTGATCAATATATAACGAATATTACTTTGAGTTCCCAGCAGACTGGTCTAACAGGAGCAGAGATATTTCGCATAGTTAATAGCCTGGGTGGTATTTTTATCCCCGCTCATATATTTACACCTCATAAAAGTTTTTATGGCCGCTGTGTTTCTTCTTACAGTGACATATTTACTGATAAACAGTGGGAAAATATTCCTGCGATTGAACTGGGATTAAGTGCAGATACATTTCTTGCTGATTATCTAAGTGAACTTGAGAATAAATCTTTTTTGAGTAATTCTGATGCCCATTCAGTAGCTAAAATTGCGCGTGAATATAATTTATTAAAGTTAAAAGCTTTAAACTTTAAAGAATTAAAATTAGCATTAGAGAAAAAAAAGGGTAGGAAAGTAATTAAAAATTTTGGTCTTGACCCTGCTTTAGGAAAATATCATCGTTCTTTTTGTAAAATTTGTGAAAAAAGTTTTAGCCATAATTGTGCTGTATATAAATGTCCTGAGTGTGGTAATAAGGATTTAATTATAGGTGTTAAAGATAGAATTTTGAAAATCGCTGATAAGGATGAATCTATTTCTCCTGCAGACCGAGCAGATTATTTACATCAGGTTCCATTGCTGGATATACCGGGAATTGGTATTAAAACTTTGGATAAGTTATTAAAGGCATTTGGGACTGAGATGAGTATTATTCATAAGGCAAGTAAAAATGATTTAAATGATTATGTGAAAACAAAAATTACTGATAATATCTTAAAAACGAGGTATGGAAATGTAGAAATACAGTCAGGAGGAGGAGGGAATTATGGCAAAGTTGTGGGTTAAAACTTTAAATGTAACATCAAATCCTTCAGGGGCTGCATCAGCTGCTAGACAGGGGAACATAGTAATTATTATTGATGTGATAGATATGTCTACTACTGCAGAGTTGGCTTTAGAGGCAGGTGCTATTGATGTCTATGGGGCCAGTCCTAAAGATATCTCGGTACCTGTAACTGTTAACCCGGAGAAGATAGGTTATATTGCTGCTAAAAAAGCCTTAAAACATGAAAGTGAGGTTATTATTGCTGCTGAACCCAGGATAGGTAAAGGTGAAGAGGAAAGGAAGGATAATTCTTATCAGGTAATAAAAGGGATAAAGAGAGCTGGAGGAAAATTAGATAGAATAATTCCTAATGCTGGTAAAGATATAGCAGACCTGGCTAATTTTGAAGATAAGGTACTAATAATCGTTAGTTCAGCAGGTGGGGTAGCCTTCGATGCTGCTTATAACTATGGTGCACCAGAAGTTATTACAGGTACTATTGCCCGTACTAAAGAAATGAAGGGTAGTAAACCTGCATTTGAAGCAGCAAAAAGGGCTATTGAAAAAGCCTCTAAGTACAGGTGTGGAATAACAGTTGTAGCTTCCAGTTCTAATTCTATGGAAGATGTACTGGCTGCAGATTTTATTGCTCAGAAGATACTTGATAATGATTTTTTACAGATAGATGTGGAAAAGGAATAGTAATATATTTATCTCCCATCACATAGTGTTTAATAAGTCGGGGGGGGATATATATGAATTCAGTTAGCAGATTAATTTTAAATAACAGATTACCATTACTGATATTTGTTTTTGTAATTTTTGTAACCGGTATATGTTTTGGAGCTTTTGCTGTTAAAACTGTTGACTATGAAATAAATCAAAATTTGTTTAAATTTTTTAATGGCTTTATTAATAATTATAAAGATATTGAGTATGATAAAGCAAATTTGGTTAGAAACAGTGTTAAGTTTAATTTAATAAATATCATAATTTTTTGGATACTTGGTTCAACAGTTATCCTGGTATTTTTAATTCCTATACTTATTTTTTTTAAAGGATTTGTACTTGGATTTACAGTAGGGTTTCTTATAAGTCAATATGATATGCATGGTATCATCATTTCAGTAGTATCTGTATTTCCTCAAAATATTTTTATTATTCCATCATTTATTCTGGCAGGTGCTGTAGCAATTGCTTTTTCCCTGGATATAATAAAAAATTATAGGGGTAGCATTAATTTAAACTTTGAAGATTTTATTGATTATTCTTTGCGCATGGGAATATTTACTATATTCTTGCTGGCGGGGTCTATAATAGAAACTTATATTACACCTTATTTGTTTTCACTGGTTGTTAATTAATTATGAAGTTATAGATATAAAAGCGGATAAAAAAACTATTATATATAAAAACTTAAATAAAGATAATATAGATAAATATAATTATGATAAATTAATAATTGCTACAGGTGCAGCTCCAATATTTCCTCCTATTCCGGGTAAAGACCTGGATAATGTAATTACATTGAGAACCGTAGAAGATGCTGACAATATAAAAAAAATTATTAAAGATAATAAAATTGGACATGCTGTTATAGTTGGATTAAAAAATGTTTTGGCCTGTTAATTCAGGTCGTTTTTTTATTTTATAACTTACTATTTTGAGTAAAAATGTAATTTTTACAAATAATAAGAAGATGGAAGGAGTGATATAAATATATATGAATAAAATAGGATTTTTTCTTTCCGGTATTTTCAGTATATTGGGTATATGGTTATATGTTATGACAAGATTTATAAACTTAATATTACCTAAAATTGGTTATGCAGCTTTTCAGGTGGCCAAAAAAGGTTCATATAGTTCTGCAAATTATGTAATAAATTTTTCTATGATTAATAAAATTGCTGCAGGTATTACTATAATCGGAATAATATTAAGTTTAATCTTTTATATTGCAGAATTAAAAGAAGCTTAATAATAGATTAAACATAAGAGGGGAAAGCCATATGTTTTCTTTTATCAGGGATAAATTAAAATTACTAAATATTTTTAAAAAAAATAATAATAAAAATGAAGAATTGGATAATTTAGAATTAAGTGGTAATATTGATAAAGATGTTTATTTATTCAAAGAGTTTTTGGGTGAAAGTGATGATATAATTTATAGATACTTCAAATTATCTGATACTAAGCAGAGAAAAGCGGTTCTTATATTTATAGAAGGACTGACAAATAATTCTCGGTTAACAGAAGATGTTATTAAACCATTAATCTATGAAAAGAGTAATAGTAAAAATAATTATTCTACTGTGGAAATAGAAAATATTGAAGATGTAACAAATTCTATGCTCTGCAATGAAAATGTTAAGACAATGGCAAATTACAGGAAATTGTTAGAAGGCTGTATGGAAGGTAATGCAATTTTATTGATAGATAATTTTAAAAAGGGAATAATCATATCTGCTCAGGGGTGGGAAACTAGGGCTATTGATGAACCAAGGACAGAAGTTGTTGTTAGAGGTCCGAGAGAAGGATTTACCGAAACATTGCGTACAAATACTGCTTTATTGAGGAGAAAAATACAAAATCACCGTTTAACTATAGAATCATTAAAAATTGGAGAAAGGACCAGGACTACAGTATCAATAGCTTATTTAAAGGGGCTTGCCAGTGATGAGTTGGTAGAAGAAGTAAGATATAGATTAAAAAAGATAAAAACAGATGCAATTCTGGAATCTGGATATATAGAAGAGTTTATAGGAGATAATCCATTATCCCCTTATTCAACAATAGGTAATAGTGAAAAACCTGATGCCGTGGCTGCTGATATACTGGAAGGTAAAGTAGCAATAATGGTAGATGGTACTCCTTTTGTACTTACTGTGCCACTTTATTTTATTGAAGCGTTTCAATCAGCCGAAGATTACTATTCCCGTCCCTTTCTAGGTAGTCTTGTTAGGATATTTAGATATGTAGCTTATTTTATAGGTTTTTTGGCTCCTGCTATTTATGTGGCTTTAATAAATTTTCATCAGGAATTAATTCCTACCCCTTTATTATTAA
>CAYRVO010000046.1:0-8478 GCA_964427565.1 uncultured Halanaerobiales bacterium
TGCGATTTTTTTGCTTGGACTGGCAGTATATGCAATGTTCTTTTTGCAGGAATATCAGGTCAATGAAATAGTCATAGAAGATGTTGACCTGGAAAATATAGAAGATGGAATTTATAGAGGGACATATAAAACGATGTTTGTTTCTGCCACTATACAGATTACAGTATTCAGACACCGGATAACAGATATAGAAATAATTAATCATGACTGCAGTCAGGGGAAAAGGGCGGAAAAGATAATTAATGATGTAAAAGATAAGCAGTCACTGAATGTTGATATTATTTCAGGAGCTACTGCAAGTAGTAAGGTTATATTAAAGGCTATTGAAAATGCGTTAAAATGAGAAAAAATATTTTGAAAAAGTTTTAAAATCACTTGCATATATTAAAAAATTATGCTATTATAATTACAGATTGAAATGATTACAATATAATAAATAATACATATAAGTAATATAAGTAATATTATAATTAATAAAATATAGTAATCAATAACAGAAAGAGGTGATTTCAATAGAAAGAATAAAAGAATTACTTGAGATAAAGGGGATTGAACCTTCTTTTCAGCGTATAAAAATATATGAATATTTGATAAAAAAAGAAAATCACCCAACTGTCAATATGATTTACAAAGATTTATCTAAAAAAATACCTACTTTATCAAAAACTACGGTTTATAATAATTTGAAAGTATTTGAAAAAGAAAGTATGGTGGTCAGAATTAATATGTATGATAACGAAGTTCGTTATGATGCAAATACTTCCTTTCACGGCCATTTTATGTGTCGAAAATGTGGTAAAATTTATGACTTTAAAATAAATACTATAGACACTGATCTTAGCGAGGAAAAAATAGAAGAAAGATTCATAAATTATTTAGGGATCTGTAGTGAGTGTCTAAACAAGGAGGATGATAATAATGGAAGCTAAAAAATTAGCGGATGATATTTATTGGGTGGGAGGTATTGACTGGGATCTTGATAATTTCCACGGTTATTTAACACCAAGAGGGTCAACTTATAATGCTTATTTAATAGTTGATGAAAAAGTGACATTGATTGATACTGTAAAACATTATCTCTATGATGAAATGATTGATAGAATTACTAAGATCATTAATCCTAAAGAAATTGACTATATTATTTCCAATCATGTTGAAATGGATCATTCAGGGGGTTTACCCAAAATTATGAAGGCCAGTGGAGCTAAACTCTTTACATCTCCCAAGGGTCAGGAAGGATTGGAGATGCATTATGATACAGCTGACTGGAATATTGAGGCTATAAAACCAGGTCAACCTTTAGATATAGGTAAGAGGAATCTTGAATTTGTTTTAACACCTATGGTTCACTGGCCGGATAATATGTTAACTTATTTAGTTGATGAAAAAATTCTGTTTTCCAATGATGCTTTTGGTCAGCATATAGCTTCAACAGAAAGATTTGATGATGAATTAGCATTGGACATAGTTATGGAAGAAGCAAAGAAATATTATGCCAATATTGTTATGGGTTACAGTCTCCAAGTAAAAAAGGTACTTACTAATGTGGAAAAAATGAATCTTGATATTGAAATGATTGCCCCCTCACATGGAATTATCTGGCGTAGTAATATAGGGGAAATAATAAAAAAATATACAAGCTGGTCTAAAGGTGAAAAAAGAAATAAGGCTTTAATCGTTTATGATACTATGTGGGGTTCTACTGAAAAAATTGCATATGCCCTGCAGGGGATGTTTGAAAATATTGATATAGAAGTAAGCGTTAAAAATCTTGATACACATCATATTTCCGATGTAATGACAGAAGTTCTTCAAGCTGAGTATATATGTGTTGGTTCACCAACATTAAATAATAATATGTTACCAACAGTTGCTTCCTTTTTGACATATCTTAAAGGATTATCTCCTAAAAATAAAAAGGGGATAGCATTTGGTTCCTATGGCTGGAGTGGGCAAAGTGTGGGTCAGGTAGCAGATATTTTAGCTGATATAGGTTATGAAATTCTTGACCGGGTTAAAGTGAAATATATACCCGGTAAAGAGGATTTAAATGATAAAATCAAAAAATTAAAGGGGGAGATTTAATGGAATTCAGGGGAGTTTATAAGTGTAATAAGTGTGGTAATGTTGTAGAAGTACTTGATGCAAGCAAACCTGCTATTGTTTGTTGTGGAGAGGAAATGGAAAAACTTGTTGCCCAGACTGAAGATGCTACCAACGAAAAACATGTTCCTGTTGTCAAGGAAACTGAAAATGGTGTAGAAGTAGTTGTTGGTACAACCCTGCATCCTATGACAGAAAAGCATCAGATAGTATTTATTGAAGTGATTACTAAAGATAACATGGTTTTAAGAGCGGACTTAAATCCTGATCAAGAACCAAAAGCTGAATTCCCTGTTCAGAAATCAGAGATTGAAACAGTAAGAGAATATTGTAATATTCACGGACTTTGGAAAGCTTAAGGAGGTGAAATAATAATGGATAAATATGAATGCACAGTATGTGGTTATATATATGACCCAGAAGAAGGAGATTCTGAAGGTGGAATAGAACCAGGAACAGCTTTTGCTGACCTCCCTGATGATTGGGAATGTCCTGTCTGTGGAGTAGGAAAGGATATGTTCGAAAAAGCAGAGTAGTAAAATCAGGAAAGCTTTACAGGGGGAGGAGTATTAATTAATATGGGGTTAAAAGTGTTGCATAATATAACTTATGGTTTATATGTTGTATCTTCAAAATCTGGAGATAAATTGAATGGATGTGTATTAAATTCTGTAATGCAGACAAGTGCAGATCCCAAAACCGTATCTATCTGTATTAATAGAAACAATTTAACCTATGAATATATTAAGGATAGTGGTTTATTTACTGTCTCGATATTACCCCAGGATGTAACTATGCAGTTTATTGGTAGATTTGGCTTTCATAGTGGTAGAGATAGGGATAAATTTGATGGTCTAAATTATAAATTGGGAGCAGAGACAGAAGTACCTGTATTGCTTGATAATAGTATGGGTTATATAGAAGCAGAAGTAAAAAGCAGTATGGATGTTGAAACCCATACAATTATTGCTGGTGATGTTGTCAATGGAGTAGACTTTGATGTTAATAAAGAACCACTGACTTATGCCTATTATCACAAAGTTAAAAAAGGTAAATCACCCAAGGCAGCACCCAGTTATCAAAAAGAAGAAAAATCCAAAGAAGAAGATGCTACAAAGTACCGCTGCCAGGTATGTGGATATATTTATAATCCGCAGGAGGGAGACCCAGATAATGCTATAGAAGCGGGAATTAAATTTGAAGATCTCCCTGAAGATTGGGTTTGTCCTGTATGTGGGGTAGGTAAAGATCAATTTACCAAAATATAATAAATAGGTGTTATAACTTTATAACTGGAGGAGATAATTATGCCCGAATTAGCTGGAAGTAAAACAGAAAAAAACTTGTTAAAATCTTTTGCCGGAGAATCACAGGCCAGAACAAGATATACTTTCTTTGCCTCTCAGGCGAATAAAGATGGTTATAAACAAATACAGTCTGTATTTTTAGAAACAGCCAGGAATGAAAAAGAACATGCAGAGAGATTTTTTAAATTTTTGGAAGGACGGCCAGTTGAAATTACTGCGACTTATCCGGCTGGAAAAATAGGAACAACCGAGGAAAATTTAAAAGCTGCTGCTGAAGGTGAAAATGAAGAACACAGTGAATTATATCCTGAATTTGCCCTGGTAGCAGAAGAAGAAGGATTCGATGAAATAGCAAATACTTTTAAAAAAATTGCTGAAGTAGAGAAAGAACATGAAAAGAGGTACAGGAAATTACTGGCCAATATAAAAGAAGGCAAAGTTTTTGTGAGAGATGAAAAAGTGAGATGGAAATGTGGTAACTGTGGTTATGTTCATGAAGGGAAAGAGGCACCAAAAACCTGTCCGGCCTGTCTTCATGACCAGAAGTATTTTGAATTAAAGGAAAGCAATTATTAAGATGAAAGATACTATTTAAATTGGCCTCCGGGAAACCGGGGGTTTTATTTTTTTATTGAGATTTAGTGTAAAAAAAAGGAATTTGTTTTTAGTTGTTGAATAATAACAATATGTGGTAGCTAAATTATTGACAGTTAAATTTCACCAATTTTATATAATGATACACTTTAATTGAATTTATTTTTATTAATTTTAAATAATTTTTTTATTCTATTATTAAAGGGAGGAAAGAGTTAAATGGAATATCCTATAATTAAGGACCGGAACATACCAGAAGAAATTACCTGCAAATGGAAAAAAATAAATAATATTTTGGCAAATATTATGGGTGTTCCTGTTGTTTTAATAATCCGGCTTGATCCTCATACCAAAATAGTTTGTACAAATCAGTCTGTTGATAATCTTTATAAAAGTAGTATTAGAGATAGTATTATCGATATATATTCTCAGAAGCTTATACAGAAGGATAAAAAATTGCATATTAATATTAAAAATATTTTTAAAAATGATGAATTTGAAGATAAAAGTTACTTAAAATCGGATCTGATTTCTTATTTAGGTTTCCCACTTAAATGGCCTGATGGTCAATTTTTTGGTAATATATGTGTGCTTGATAGAGAAGAAAGAGATTATAGTAAACAATCAGAAAATTTATGCAAAGATTTTAAAGGAGTAATAGAGGCTGATCTGAATACAATATTTAAAAATAAAAAACTAGAAAAAGAAATAGAAAAATCAGAGATAGATTTATATGATAATAGCATTTTTAATGTTTTCAATAGTAATAAAGATTCAAAATATATAAAGGAACGGAATAGTAAAAAGAAAAAAGAATTTTTTCAAAAGGCCATTCAAGAAGCACCTTTTCCTATTATGCTTCATACAGAATATGGAGAAGTTTTACAGATAAATAAAGTATGGGAAGAGTTGACAGGTTATAAGTATGAAGAAATCTCTACTGTAAATGATTGGATTCAGAAAGCCTATGAGAAGAATGAGAATGTAGTCAAAAAACATTTTAAAAAGTTATTAAATAAGGATAAAAAAATATTTAATGGTGAATATGAGATTCAAACCAGGAATAATAAAAATAGAATCTGGGAATTTAGTTCTGCGTATTTAGGGGAGATGACTAATGGAAGAAATCTAGTAATAAGTATGGCTATAGATATTACAAAACGTAAAAATACAGAGAAAAAATTGAAAAAACGTGTTGAAGCAATTGAGGCATCTGTAAATGGAATAGCTATTCTTGATAAAAATATGGAATATACCTATATTAATCAAGCCCATGTCAATATTTATGGTTATGATAAAAGAGAGGAATTGCTGAGAAAATCATGGCGAATTTTATATGATAAGAAAGAGTTGAAGAAATTTGAAGAGAAAATTATGCCTGTTCTATCTAGCAAAGGGAAATGGCAGGGGCAAGCAACTGGTAAAAAAAAGGATGGCAGTAAATTTCCCCAGGAGATATCATTAACCACACTGGAAAATGGTGGTTTAATCTGTGTTGTAAGGGACATCAGTTATAGAATTCAGAATGAGCAAAAATTAAAAATTAAGAACAAAGAATTGAAAGCCAATTATAAAAAATTAGCAACATATAATAAAAAAATTATAGATATGAATGCAGAGCTTGATAGAACAATGGATGAAATAAGTGAACTTAATAAACGTTTTGTTAATATGATAAATATTGTTTCCAATCTTGATAGAACTTCTATACAGGATGAAAATACTTTTTTATATGAACTATTAGAGAGTGCTATTAATATTGTTCCTGAAGCAGATTATGGTAAGATATGGCTTGTAGATAATGATGATAAATATAAAATCATTGATACAATAGGGCATAATTATGATTTGTTGACTGAGCTCAGGATTGATAAAGAAATAAGTTCTGTTTTTAACATGAAGGGTATTAATTTTTGTAAAGGACATTCATTTTCTACTAATAATCTATCTGATAAAGTACTGAGAATATTTAAAAAGGCATTAAAACCTGTTCAAAGATCAATATATATAAACATTGTAGTTGATGAAGAGATCACAGGTAGAATTGTACTGGATATTGCAGCAGGTAAAGATAAACAATTTAGTGAGACAACAAAACAATTACTGAATTCGTTTGCAAATTTAGCTTCTGCTTTCTTTTCTTTTCAGCGTTACAATAAATTGCAGGGTAGATTTACAAAAGAATTGGTTACTTCAACAATTAAAATTTTAGAACTTCATGACAATTATACCCGTGGGCATTCAGAAAATGTAGCCCAGGTAGCATCTAAAATAGCTGAAAAAATGGGTTTGTCAAAAAAGGAAATAAAAGATGCTTACTGGGCAGGTATGGTACATGATATAGGGAAATTACTTGTACCACTTGGAATTTTGAATAAAGCTAAAGCCTTAACGAATGAAGAATTTAATGTTATAAAAAAGCATCCCTACTGGGGATATATTGCTCTGGATAAGACAGAAACCCTGAGTCATATAGCCAGATATGTATTGTATCATCATGAAAAGTGGGATGGGACAGGATATCCTAATGGTTTAAAATCTAAAGAAATTCCCTTAATATCACAGATTTTAGCTGTAGCTGATGCCTGGGATGCAATGACTTCACACAGGGCATACCGCAAAGCTTTATCGACTGCTACGGCATTGCAGGAAATCAAAAATAATAGGGGGACACAATTTTCTCCTCGAATAGTTGATGTGTTTATAGATTACCAGAAAGGAAGAAAAGACTATGAAAAACAGTCATGCCACAGTATCCTCCAGAAATGAATATAAAAGAATAGCATATTATATAATTCCGGTAATAGTTTTAATTGTTTTGAGTTTTAATAATTTCCTGTTGTTTCATACACTAATTGAATTATTTAGTATTATTGTGGGCTATATAATATTTGTAATTGCTCTCTACTCATACAAGAGAAGTCAGAATAACTTTCTGATTTTGCTGGGTATAGCTTATGGTTTTATAGGAGGACTTGATCTAATACATACTCTGTCCTATAAAGGGATGGGCATATTTGTAAATGGCGGTGCAGACCTGCCTACAAAATTATGGATTATTGCCCGCTATCTGGAAAGTATATCTATAACAGTATCCCTGTGGATTATAGGCTCAAATAACAGAAAATATAATATCAAAAAGGTATTTTATTTATTTTTTGTTATTTTTACTGCCCTTTTGCTATCACTTTATTTTGATATTTTTCCTTCCTGTTATATCGAAGGTATAGGCCTTACAGCTTTCAAAAAAGTTAGTGAATATATTATTTCCGGTATTTTAGTATGTTCTCTAGTATTACTGAGATATAATAGGGATTATTTTGAAAGCTCTATTTATAATATGATAAAACTTGCAATAATATTTACTATAATATCTGAAATTTTATTTACATTTTATGTAATTGTATACGGCATCTCAAATATTATAGGGCATTTAATGAAATTATTTTCTTTTTATTTAATATTTAGGGCAATCGTGGAAACAGGTTTTCAAAAACCCTATAGCCTATTGTTTCGTAATCTGCAGGAAGAGCAGCGGAAATTGAAGAAGAGTGAAAACAGGCTTAATTCAATAATTAATTCCATACCAGATATGGTGATTGTTACGGATAAAAAAGGTAGATATATTGATGTCTGGGCTTCAAGAATGGAAGATTTGTTGGCTGCTCCCGAGGAATTAAAGGATAAAGATGTAGATGATGTATTGCCTGATAATATTGCTGATCAATTTAAAAAGCATATTTATCTGGCTCTTAATAAAGATGATATACAAATCTTGGAATATAAACTAGATATCGATAATAAAGAAAAATACTTTGAGGCCAGTTTTGTTTCTCATTACGTAGAGGACAAAGAAAAAAAAGAAATTTTGATAATGATCCGTAATATAACAGACCGCAGGAAAAGTGAAGAGAAAATCAAGTATTTATCATTTCACGATCAATTAACTGGTCTATATAACAGAAGATATTTCGAAAATGAAATTGATAGGTTAAATAATTCCAGGAGATTACCTGTTAGTATTGTTATTGGGGATTTGGATGGTTTAAACTATATTAATGATAATTATGGACATAAGATGGGGGATAAATATATAAAAAGAGCTGCTGATTTACTTAATTCAGTTACCAGAAATGAAGATATTATAGCACGAATAGGTGGTGATGAATTTGCGATAATTTTACCTGAAATAACAGCGACTAGTGCACAAAAATTATGTGAGAGGCTTCATAATAAGTGTAATAATTTTAATAAAAATTGTGGTTTGCCCAAACCAATGGGTATTTCTCTGGGATATGCCACAATGAATGAAAGTGGTCAAAATTTGGATAATACATATCATCAGGCAGATCAGAATATGTATAAGGATAAGGGCAAACGACGTAAGGATCTATCCTAATTGAATAAAAGTTTAATATGATAATATGGGGTGTTATAATGTTGGTAGCCGATACACATGTACATTCAGATTATT
>CAYRVO010000047.1:0-8360 GCA_964427565.1 uncultured Halanaerobiales bacterium
AATATCCTCATTTGTTGCCGTTAATACCTTTCCTTTTATAGCCAAAACCTTGCTGGACTCTTTTATCGCTTCTTCAAAATCTCCCAGTACTTTTGTCATAGTAGCAATAAATAAATTACCAAAACTATGACCATATAAATCTCCTTCTTTTTTAAATCGATATTGAAAAAGTTTTTCCACCAATGGTTCTCTATCAGCAAGAGCTACCAAACAATTACGAATATCACCAGGAGGTAATATACCAAGTTCATCCCTCAATTTACCGGAACTCCCACCATCATCTGCCACTGTAACTATTGCTGTAATATTATCTGTATATTTTTTTATACCTCTAAGAAAATTGGACAAACCTGTTCCTCCACCAAGTGCTACAACAGAGGGGGCTTTCCTTTTATCATAAAATCCAGTTTCTTCTTTTCCTGAGAAAGCTTCACCACTCAAAAATTCGGAACCTATCAACTCGGACAAAAATTTTTTTACACTCTGATCTGCCATTTCAACTTACACTCCCTGCAGGCATAAATCTATTTGTCAATATCTCTATGCCGTATATTTACTTTATAATTTCTTTCAAGTAAAAAATCTTTTAGTTTTAAAGAAGTCGTTACAGCTCTATGTCTACCACCTGTACAACCAATTGCTATTGCTAAATGACTCTTCCCTTCTTTAGTATATTCAGGAATTAGAAAATCGATAAAATCTAAAAATTTATCGAAAAATTGTCCTGTTATCGGCCATTTCATTATATAATCCTGAACAACTTTTTCTGTACCTTTATGTTCTTTTAATGATTTAACATAATAGGGGTTGGGAAGAAATCTAACATCAAAAACCATATCAGCATCCATAGGTATTCCATATTTAAAACCAAAGGAAGTTATTGAAATCGAAAGGGTTTCTTTTTCCATCTGCTGACGTAAAAAAAGTTGTTTTAGTTTCTCATAAAAAGTCTTTATATCTATATCAGAAGTATCAATGATTTGACTTGCTTTACCTCTTAATTCTTCCAGCATAGATCTTTCTTTTTGAATGGCATCCAAAATTCTACCTTCTTCTCCTAAAGGGTGTCTCCTCCTCGTTTCTTTATAACGCTTAATCAAGGTTTTATTATCAGCTTCAAGGTATAATATTTCATAATCTATTTCTTCTTGTTGTAAGTAAGATATCTTATTAACAAGTGCGGCAAAAAACTTTCTACTGCGAACATCACATACTACTACAATTTTATCTAATTTAGAATGATTTATTAATTCTGCAAATTTAGAAAGTAGAGCAGGGGGTAAATTATCCACACAGAAATAGCCTTTGTCTTCAAAAAAATCCAGTGCTACTGACTTACCAGCACCGGACATACCTGTGATGATTAAAAACTTCATATCCTTATCTCCTCTCTCATTTATTTTATAATACATATATATAAAAGTAAACCTCAGCCACAAATTAACACAGGTAGTTTATGTTTGAGAATAGTAAATTTTGCCGGTAATCTTCCTACTGCTTCTCCATCTATTTCCAACAACACTCGTTCTTTCGAGTTTATTGAAATCTGCTTAGCAGATACCACTTTAACTTTGGGATGAGAAAGGTGATTACCTGTATATGCCTTATACAAGTTTAAAATTGTTTCCCCTTTTTTAAGATCACCCAGGATAATAACATTAAATTTTCCATCCTTTAAATTCGCTTCAGGAGCAATTTTCATACCCCCGGCAAAATATTTACCATTAGCCACAAAAACACTACTAATTTTCCTGTGTAATATTTTCTTATTATCTATAACTAACTTATACCTTTTGTTCTTATAATTCAACAAAGTTTTTAATGCCGCAAATAAATAAGACATTAAACCTCCTAGCTTCTTAGACCTCTGGTTAAAAACTGTCTCCCCTCCAATTCCGCTATCAGCAATATTTACAAAATATCTATTCTCTTTTACACCTTCATTATTTATATAACAGGCAAGTCCCAGGTCAATATAATCCCTGTAACCGTTATTTATTATTTCAATTATATTATTTATATCATTGGTAATTCCCAGAGTTTTTATATAATCAGACCCAGAACCCAGGGAAAATATTATTAAACGTACATGAGGATTAATCAATTCACCCCTGCTAAAAAAACCATTTACTACTTCATTTACAGTTCCATCTCCTCCAACAGCCATAATATCTCTATACCCTGTAGATAAAGCTTCTTTAACAAGAGTAGTAGCCTGTCCAGGATAGCCAGTCTTTACTATATCCAGTTTGATACCTTCTTCATGAAAATTATTCCTATATACAGGCCATTTTTTGCCTGTCTTCCCACCTGCTGAAACAGGATTAACTACTGTAAATATTTTATTAGCTTTTCCAGTTTGAGTTTCAGAATTTTTCATTATATCACCTTAATACATAATTCAATTTTTTTAATTAATTTCCTGCAATATAAAATGACAAAACCCGCTAAAAATAGCGGGTTTAATTAATATTTTTCTAATGATATACTTAATTCTTTGAAATCTGGATGTTCTATAATATCTTATCCATACCAGAAGTGAGTAATGTATATGCACCATTCGTAAATAAAATTAATCTGGTTGGACTACAGTAGTATCTGAAAAAGTTACATCTAAAGGTGCAGCAAAAATCATCGCTAAGGTTTTTATTAAATTTACTTAATTTAATAATCCTATTTTACCGGCTATTAAACCTGTTAATAATGACAAATAAACTGTTTCTATTAAAATATTTTTATCCTGACGCAAATATATATAAACTACTAATAGAACACAAACAGTTACCATAAAAATACTTAATGGTATATTGACATATATAAATATTACAGATAAGATTAACAAAAATAGGTAATATACTTCATCTTGTAAAATAATTCTCAGCTTCATATTACTGCGGTATACATCAAGGATCAAACCTGTAATTATACAGGGAATAGCAATCACATTACCTGTTATACTAATTCCAGCCAGAAGAGTATATAATATATAACTAGTTCTTCCTTCTTCCTTTTTAATACCCCTTTTTAAATTTAGTAAAATTGCCCCCAGTAATAATAATTCTCCAGCAATGTTAAATTCATTTAATAACTGGGCAGGTATTAATCCCAGAATATATTTCCAAAGGGGGAAAAGCAAAATAGATAAAAAAGATATAAAAGTTGTAATTATAAATTTATCCTTGTTATTATTTATAACATTATTTAATACCCAGTTCAGACTTAAAATAAATATATAAATTATTTCAAAATTTATATTGCCAGTAGCAATAATAAGTAATATGGTAGTAATAATTATAAAATTCTTACCCTCCCGTCTATCCCATAGCATAACAGTTAAACCAACTGTAACAAGGGCCAGAGGGAGATTATTGGCTGCAAGCCCCATAATTATCCCCAAAATAAATGGATTGAATATTAATTTTTTATAAGAAGACATAATAAAAACCCCTTACAACATTATTACCTGTTATTAAGGGGTTTATACATCTCTACTATATTTATAAAAACACTTTTCCGGTTTCATTAATATCCGTAAAAATTTTATTTTTGCCACTTTTACCTCTTTTTCGCCATATAGAACCCGGGAATTATTCTTCATTTTTTGCAGAGTAGCTAGCCCCAGAGCATTATTAACCAAAAAAAACTTTCTATAACCGGGAAAACAGACCGGTAAATTATCCATATATTCAACAAGCCCTTCAATATTTGCTTCCACATTAGAGATCATATTATCTAAACATTTTAAAGCTCTATCTTTATTTACAGGATCTGATAATTCTTTCTCTGTTATCTTCAACTCTTCTAAGGGCCAGAAATTTTTTTCTCTGTTATCAATATCCTGCTTAATATCTCTAATTATATTAACCTTCTGTAAAAAAAGCCCCGCATCTTTATAATTAGCAAGTAATTTTTCTTCTTTTTCTGAAGATATATTGCTTTTAGTTATAATTAGTTCTGTTAAAAACCCTCCTACTGTTCCTGCTACATAATAACAATATTCATCAAGATTAGAAAAGCTTCTTATCTCTTTATTTAAATATTTTTTCATACCTTTATTCATTTCTTTCATCCATTTATAGGATAAACTTTTTGTGGTCTTATTTAAATTGGAAAATGCTTTATACACTATATCCACATTTTCAGTTAATTTTCTCAACGAAGCTCCTTTTATATGACAGGCATGATTTTTAATCACTTCAATATCAGCTTGGGGATGACTATTATCAGAATCAAAAATGCTTACAACTCGATTCATTAAGTATTTCCGTTTACCCAGATCAATCTCATCGATTTCATCTTCAAAATTATCAAGTAATCTATCCTGAAGATAAGTGATCATTACCGGCTTATATAACTTATCATCAAGCATAGGAATAGTCAGGGCAAAACTTCTGGATACCTTATCTAGAATATTACTGCAAAATTTTATTTCATCTTCCATATTTTCGCGCCTTTCTTTGAAATTTTTATATCTTTTTTTATTTGTTCCAGAAAGATTTTATAAACCCTGCTATTTTTGATTATATTATTCTTTTTTTATTAATTTTTTTACTTTTTCCAGATAAAATCCAGTTAAACTCTCTGCAACCTCAGCATCCTCTCCTTCAGCAAAGATATGAAAAATAGGTTTCTCACTATCTGGAATTACAAGTGCCCAGCCCTTGTTATGATTGAACTTAATACCATCTATTAACTCAGTGTTATCCTGAGAATTCTCTGTTAGATACCTCATTATTCGCCCTTTATCCTGCCAATCACAGGGTATTTGAGCATTATTAATATGGAATTCAGGTAATATATTTAATAATTGTTCGAAATTGATCTTATTACGAGCCATTTTTTCCAGGATTAAAGCCAGTCCGAAAATCGCATCTTTATAGGGATAAAAGATTACTGTTTCCCGCTGATTACTAAAATACTTTTTCATGGGAACCTGGGGTCTTATGGGGGTATAGGTTACCTGGGTATCATAATTATCCGCTATTCTTTCAATAGCCCGTGGTGCATTAAGGGGTAAATATAATTGCTCTACCCCTCTTTCCAACAGCAGATAGGAAATCAAAACCTGATACTGAGCTGTTGTCAAAACATTTCCTGTACTGGATATTAGCTTTAAGTTTTCTGCATTATGATCCAGTATTATACCCAGATCAGATTGATTATCGGTAATTGTTTTACCTACTTTTTGTCTGATCTCTAACCTCTCATTTAAACTCAGGGGTAACTTATTACCCATAGAACCTCTAATAGATACAATCTGACAATTTAATTTTTGTAGAAATTTAGGCACAATATCATACAAATTATCATATTCATAATCAACAACTATACTGAAAAAATTTCTTTTTATATTCTCAGATTCAATACTCTCTATAACATCATTTATATATCTATCATTCATTTCCGGAACTGAAGAATATTCACCGGTATTATCAGGAGTAGTACGACTATAATCTTCAGCAAAAAATTTTTTCTCAATTGATTTTTGTTTATTAGCAGTAATATTTACTCCCTGTCTATCAAGAAATTCAATTACTATATTCTCCGGGTCCTTATAGCTGACCCTAATATGCACACCACCTACAGTTTTTAATTTTATAATACTATATCTAACTACTGATGTAATTGTTTTACCAAGATCAATAACATTTATACCGGCAGTCCTCAGACCTGCTACCAGTGAACTTTTGAGGGCATTACTTATTTTATATCTATCTGTACTGACTGTAACTGACTGGTTCTTTTTCAGGGTAGAACCATAGGCAGTAGCCAGTTTTGCGACAAATTCAGGAGCTATATCAATATTACTCTGACCAACCACACCAATATTACTAAATAATTGCTGGCTCCAGACAGGTGACCAGATTATACTGCTATCTACTTCCACACTGGCATCTATTTCTTTCTGAGGCCATATTTTTACACCTGGCTTTATTCGGGCATCTTTTTCTACAGCTACTTTCCTACCCAAGGCTGTATGATCAAAAACACATACTCTATCTTTTAAAACTATATTATCAGTTAAAATAGTCCCCCTTAATTCTGTTCCATTACCTATATGATTGTTATTCCAAATTATACTCTTTTTAATTGAAGAATTTGATTTTATTACATTGTTTTGACCAATAACAGCATTCTGTAAATTAACATTATTTTTAATAACTGTCCCCGAACCAATATACAATGGTCCTTCTAATTTAGCCGTTTCAGCAATTTCCACATCATCTTCTACCATTACATTTTTCTCTATTTCCCGGCAATGTTTTAATGGTAAATTAATTTTACCATTCATGAAGTCAAACTGAGTCCTATGATATTCTTCCAGATCACCGATATCATTCCAGTAACCAGAAAGAGCAATACCATATAATTTTTTCTGTTTTTCCAGCATTAAGGGAAAGAGATCTTTACTAAAATCAAATTTCTGATTTTTATTATAGAGATTAAAAATCTCTGGTTCCAGAATATATATACCGGTATTAATTGTATCACTGAAAACCTGACCCCAATTAGGTTTTTCCAGAAACCTAATAATCTTTCCCTCATTATCAGTCATAACCACCCCATATTCTAAGGGTATTTCTTCTTTACTTAAAACCAGTGTACCATCAGCATTATTATTCTCATGAAAATTAACTGCCTGTTGAAGATCAAAATCAGTTATGGCATCTCCACTGATTACCAGGAAGGTTTCATCAAGAAATTCATCTGCATTGTGGACACTACCTGCAGTTCCCAGTGGTGATTCTTCTATATAATAATGTAGATCTACACCCCATTTTTCACCATTACCAAAATAATTTTTTATTACCTGTGGTAAATAAAAAGTTGTTACAGCTATATCAGTTATTCCCTGTTCTTTTAACAAATTTATTATATGCTCCATAACAGGATAATTGAGGATAGGAACCATCGGTTTAGGAAGATCACAGGTTAAAGGCCTGAGCCTTGTCCCCTTACCACCGGCCATTATTACAGCTTTCATGTATAACCCCTTTCTGTTTATAATTAAATATACTTTAAACTTCCATAAAGTTTTTCTTCATTATCAATATATGATCGAGTTGTCTTTTTATGCCATTCTGTATCTTTGTACTCCTTTAGAACTTTTTTATATAAACTAAATGTTTTAGCAGCAATTTTATCCCAGTTATACTTATTTTTAACCATTTTATAACCCTTTTGTGCCATTTGACGCGCTTCCTTCTTATTGTCCAGAAGATAAGTGATTGATTTAACTAAAGAATCAGGATCCCCAGGACTAATTTTATAACCATTTTTTCCATGTTTTATAAATTCTGCCAGTCCCCCAACATTACTTGCTATAACTGGAGTTTCTGTAGCCATAGCTTCCAGGGCAACTATTCCAAATGGTTCATATAAGCTGGGAAAAACTGCTAAATCTGCTACCTGATATAGTTTATTTCTCTCTTCATCACTAATATATCCTGTAAAATATATCCTGTTGTCTATACCCAGAAATTTAGCCTGGCTCTTCAAATTGGAAAGATGTGGACCTTTACCCGCAATAACAAATTTAACATCTGGATTTTTAGTCAGGATTTGTGGTATTGCTTTTATTAAAATTTGTATACCTTTTTCTCTTACAATCCTGCCTACATAAAAAACCAAACTTTCCTGAAGAGAAGCATATTTTTTTCTAAAATCCTTAGAATATTCAACCTGATAGTTTTCTATATTAACTCCATTTTCAATAATTTTTATTTTATCTTCAGGTGTCTGGAATAAACCTTTTAACTCCTGTTTCATATAATTACTACAAACTATAACCTTCCAGGCTTCAAAGCTTGCGTGCCATTCAAGATCATTTATATAACGCTGCATATCATTATATATACCCTGGTTACGCCCATATTCAGTAGCATGTACAGTATAAACAAGCGGTTTCTTGAGGGCATGTTTCATTACTCTACTGGCCCAGAATACAAGCCAGTCATGTCCATGAATAATATCTATATCAACCATATCTTGTATTTTTATTGCTTCTTCCAACATTTGAAAATTCAATTGCAAGATATTATCAATAAAGTTTTTAGCAGATATCTTTATTTCTTCCGTCCGGAATATTTTTACTCCCTTTAACTTCTGTTTAGCTGGTATATTATTATCTCCTTGAGTAATAATAAAAAGAGAATGACCCTGTTTAACCAGGGCTTCACTTAAATCTTGAACATGTCTGGCAAGTCCCCCATGACTTAAAGGTGGATATTCCCAGGAAAACATTAATATGTTCATTAATTTTCCTCCTTTTATAATCTTGTCTTTATAATACTTTTTACATTGTTTATTTTTTTTATTCATAATTAATTTGCATAAACTGAAAAAATTACAAGCATATT